>NZ_QAIQ01000727.1:6055-31595 GCF_003061105.1 Arthrobacter sp. HMWF013 | reverse complement strand
GGCCCCACACCCGGAGTGTCTTCACTACCAGCCGCCACCAGTCCTGCGAGGGAAAAAATGCCGACGCCGATGATGCCGCCGACGCCGATGGCGGTGAGCTGCCAGAGCCCGAGGGACTTGAACAGACCGCTGTGCTTGTTTTCTTCTTCGATGTCGTCAATGGGCTTGCGCCTCATGATCGACTGGGACATGTCTTTAGTGGTCATCAGGAACTCCTGCTTGGGTGGGGGCCCGTCACGGCGGTCGCTGGCAGCACTTGTGACGGAGGCAACTCAGTCCCAACAGTATGCAAGCATGATTGCATTAGATAAAGTGACTACTTCTAACCAATATTCATTAGATTCGGTAAGGAATTCCTCATGCTTGATGTTCGCCGCCTCAGGCTTCTCCGGGAATTGAAGATCCGGGGCACCCTTGCGGAGGTGGCAGACGCGCTCCAGTACAGCCCGTCGTCGGTCTCTCAGCAACTGGCCCTGCTCGAGAAGGAAGTGGGCGTGGAGCTGCTCCGGAAGACCGGGCGGCGTGTACAGCTGACGCCCCAGGCGGAGGTCCTCGTGGCCCACACCGCCCAGCTGCTTGAGACCATGGAGCAGGCTGAAGCGGACCTCGCCGCGTCCCTCACCACCGTCACAGGTACGGTCCGGATAGCGGTGTTCCAGTCCGCAGCACTGGCGCTGATGCCGGATACCCTCACGCGCATGGGGGCGGCCTACCCGGAGGTGCGCATTGAAATGATCCAGCGCGAACCGGAAACCGCGCTGCACGAGACCTGGGCACGGGACTTTGACCTGGTGATCGCCGAACAGTATCCGGGCCACGCCGCCCCGCGCTACCCCGAATTGGACCGCATCAAGCTGACCACGGATGCCATCCGGCTTGCCGTTCCGCCAAGGTCTCCAGACCAGCCACCCATCACCTCGCTGGAGGACACGGCAGAGCTGCCGTGGGTGATGGAGCCCCGTGGTGCAGCCTCCCGGCACTGGGCGGAACAGGCCTGCCGCAGCGCAGGCTTCGAACCCGATGTCCGCTTCGAAACTGCGGACCTCCAGGCCCAGATGCGGCTGATTGAATCGGGAAATGCCGTGGCGCTGATGCCTGACCTTGTGTGGATTGGCCGCGGCACCACCGCCCAGCTGCTGGATCTGCCCGGCAATCCGCACCGCACTATTTTCACCTCGGTACGCCGTTCCAGTGTCCAGCGCCCAGCCATCCTGGCGGCCCGGGAGACGCTGGCTGCGGCGGCCGCATCCGTGGCGCAGACGGACGACGGCGGCGTCCCCACCGGGGATGCGTCCTAGCGTGGCCGGTTCCGGAACTGCCCGGCCGTAGTGTTCCCTGCGTCACTGCGCGATGCGGGGCCCGGCGCTAGACTGTGGCTGTTATGAATCGCACAATGTTCAAGTCCAAAATCCACCGGGCCACCGTCACGCACGCCGACCTGCACTATGTAGGTTCGGTCACCGTTGACCTGGACCTCCTTGATGCTGCCGATATCCTCCCCGGCGAGCTCGTGGCCATTGTGGACGTGACCAACGGTTCGCGGCTGGAGACGTACACCATCGCCGGCGAGCGCGGCTCGGGCGTCATCGGCATCAACGGCGCCGCCGCGCACCTGATGCACGAGAACGACATCGTCATCCTGATCACGTACGCCCAGATGACCACGGACGAGGCTCAGTCCTACTCCCCGAAGGTTGTCCATGTGGACCGGGACAACAGGATTGTCCAGATCGGGAACGATCCGGCGGAGGGCCACACGCCCGGCCTGATGCGCCCGCCGTTCGCCCTGAACAACGCCGCACTGTAGCCGGAGCGTGAGTCCGGGCACCCATCACCGCCGAAGCTTCGGGGGTTCCTCTTGGTAGGCGTGCTGCAGGGCTTCTTTGTGGTCTGGTTCATCATCCTGGTGGGCTGGTTTGTGGGCCGGCAGCGGATTCTTGGCGAGAACGGCCGCCAGGTCCTGAGCGGACTGACCTTCTTTGTTGCAAGCCCGGCCCTGCTGTTTGAGACCCTCAGCAAGGCTGAGCTGAATGCAGTCTTCGCGGAACCACTGCTGGTCACGGCCGTTGCCGCCTTTGGCAGCGCCCTGGTCTTCTTTGCGATCGTTAAGTTCTGGCTGAAACGGGCGCTGCCGGAAGCGCTGATGTCCTCAATGGCGGCCTCCCTGGTCAACTCCGCCAACCTGGGCATACCCATCGCCATCTACGTTCTTGGTGACGCCAGCTACGTGGCTCCGTTGCTGATCTTCCAGCTGGCCTTCTTCTCACCGCTGTTCCTGATGTTCCTGGATGCCAGCACCAGCTCACACCGCACCACACCGCTGGGGTTCGTCCTGATGATCCTGCGGAATCCCATGATCGTCGGCGCCGGTTTGGGCCTTCTGGTGGCGGGTACCGGCTGGGAAATTCCGGAGCTGGTCCTGGAACCTATCCACCTGATCGGCGGCGCCGCGATTCCTGCCATGCTGATCGCGTTCGGCATGAGCCTGAATGGCGGCAGGCCCTTGCAGGCTGCCGCCGGCAGGCGCTTCGATACGGTCCTGGCAAGCACCTTCAAGCTGGTGGTCCAGCCGGCCATGGCCTACGTCTTTGCACGCTTTGCCCTGGGCATGGAAGGGCACGCGTTGTTTGCTGTGGTGGTCATTTCCTCCCTTCCCACAGCGCAGAACGTCTTTGTTGCCGCCAGCCGCTACAACACCGGGCTTACCGTAGCCAAGGACACCGTCCTGATCACCACAGTGGTGGCGGTACCAGCGATGATCGGCGTAGCCCTCCTGCTCAACTGAACCACCCGGCGTCCGGACAAGTGCCGGTTCGGCAACCTCAAGGCACGCGCTCCTAAGGCGATTCGGAGGCCGTATCAGGGTCGAACGTCTGCCGGGAGGGGTCGCCGGAGACGGGGGTGGCGGGCATCGCCATCACCGCGGCCACGGCGAGGACAGCACAGACGAGGACGCTCAGGAAGACGGCCCCGGACGCTGCCACAACGTTCGACCCACCCTCCGCACCGCCGCCTGCATAGACGGCATTGGCGACAGCGCCGAAGGCAGCCACCCCCAGTGCGCTGCCGATGGAGCGGGCGAAGAGGTTGGTGCTGGTGACCACACCGCGCTCATTCCACGGAACGCTGGACTGCGCTGCGATCAGGGTAGGAGTCGCCACCAGGCCCAGGCCGAGCCCGACGACGAAGCAGCTGCCCGCCACCAGCGCCACGTTGGGTGTGGCCGAGGTGAGTGCGAGGAGCGCCACGCCGAGGACGGTGACGCTGATGCCGATCAGGGCCGTGGACTTGAAGCCGATCCGCAGGTAGAACCGGCCCGCCTGAGAGGCGCTGATCGGCCAGCCGACGGTCAGGGCTGCGAGGGCCAGGCCAGCGACCAGCGGGGACGTTGACAGGGCCCCGTCCAGGAACGTGGGCACGTAGGAGGTCAGTCCGATCATGACCGTTCCCACACCGAAGGAGACCAGGGCGGTGGTGCCGAGCAGCCGCCGCGATACAACGTACGGCGGAAAGACAGGCTCGGCCGCCCGCCGCTCAACCAGGATGAACAGGAAAAGAAGGACGGCCCCCGAGCCGAAAATGCCGATGCTGAGGGGCGAGTCCCAGGCCCAGCTGTGCCCGCCCTGGAGCGCGCCGAGGATGAGCAGGGTGAGCGAGGCAGCCAGCAGGACAGCGCCTGCATAATCCACCTTGTGCTTGGCCGGTTCCACGTTCTCGTGGAGGGTCCGCACCAGCATCCATCCCGCCAGCAGGCAGAGCGGGACGTTCACCAGGAAGATCCCCCGCCAGGCTCCCAGGGAGGCGAAAATTCCGCCGAGGCTCGGTCCCACAACGGACGACGCCGCCCAGACACTCGCCAGATACCCTTGGACTTTCGCGCGTTCCTCGAGCGAATAGATGTCACCGGCGATGGTGATGGACACGGGCAGCACGGCACCGGCACCCAGGCCCTGCAGCGCCCGGAAGGCAATGAGGGCAGGCATGCTCCAGGCGAGGCCGCAGAGGATGGAACCAAGGAGGAAAAGCCCTATACCGGCCAGGATAATCGGTTTGCGGCCGGCCATATCGGACAGCTTCCCGTAAATGGGCACCGAGACAGCCTGGGCCAGCAGGTACGCCGAGAAGAGCCACGGAAAAGACGAGAACCCGCCTATGTCAGCCACAATCGAGGGCACGGCTGTGGCCACGATGGTTGCGTCAATGGCCACAAGCCCGGTGGCCAGCATGAGGGCAATGAGGATCGGGCCCCGTTCGGAGCGGAATCCCACGGGATTGGCCTCTGTTGTCATCGTTCCACTCTAGGACGGAACGATGCGGCACCTAGTTCTGCGCCCGCGGCTCCTGCCTGTCCTGGTGCCCGTCCAGGAGCCGGGCGCAGCGGATGAAGCCCAGGTGCGAGTATGCCTGGGGGTGGTTTCCAAGGTGTGTTTCGGTGCTGGGATCGTATTCCTCGGGCAACAGACCGGTAGGCCCGAACAGGTTCACCAGCTGGTCGAAAAGGTCCCAGGCTTCCTCTATCCTGCCCACGGCAACGTACGCCTCAATCAGCCAGGTGGTGCAGATGTGGAAGCCGCCCTCCAGACCCGGCAGACCGTCGTCGTACCTGTACCGGAATACGGTGGGCCCCACCCGGAGTTCCCGTTCCACCGCCGTCACGGTATCCAGGAAGCGCTGGTCGGTCACGTCCAGCAGGCCGGACAGGCCGATATGCAGGACGGCGGCATCGAGGTCCGGGCTGTCATACGCCACGGTGTATGACCTGGCGGAGTCATCCCAGCCTTCGCGCAGGACTTCCTCCCGGATGGTGCGGGCCGTGGGCTCCCAGGAGGGCGCCGGCTCCTTGCCGTGCCGGGCTGCGGTGCGGAGTGCCCGGTCCAGGGTTACCCAGCACATCACTTTGGTGTAGACGTGATGCCGTGGGGGACGGCGGGCTTCCCAGATGCCATGGTCGGGTTCGTGCCAGCGGGCCAGCACAGCGGCCGCCATCTGCACCATCAGCTCCCAGTGGTCATCCGCGAGGGTCCCGTGCCGTTCGCTGACGGTGTGGATCAGCTCAGCGATGGGGCCGAAGACATCCAGCTGGACCTGATGGTCCGCAGCGTTGCCGATCCGGACGGGCCGGGAGCCCGCGTACCCGGGCAGGCTGTCGACGACGGCTTCGGTGGACAGCGGCGCACCCGTGACCGAATACAGCGGGTGCAGCCATTCCGGGCCGGGCGCATGCTCGAGGATGCGGCCCAGCCAGCCCAGGAATCCGGCCGCTTCCGTGGTGGACCCGAGGTCCGCCAGCGCGTTCACGGTCATGGAACCGTCGCGCAGCCAGCAGTACCGGTAATCCCAGTTCCGCGTTCCGCCGATTCCTTCCGGCAGCGACGTGGTGGGGGCGGCCAGCACGGCCCCGGTAGGCTCGTGCACCAGGGCACGGAGGACCAGCGCAGAGCGGCGGACCAGCGATGGTTTCACCGAGGGAAGCTCGAGATCCCGTACCCAGCGCCGGGAATGATGGGCTACTCCTGCGCGCCGATCGGTCTCCCCGCCGGGATCCGCCAGCTGCGGTTCGGTATCACCGCAGCGCAGGTTAAGGACCACTGGCCCGTCCTGCAGGTTGACCGACGCCATGGCTGTGGCGTGGCGGCCGTCCGAGGTGATGGTGAAGCTGACGCCCGGGGCAAACAAAATGATGGGATCCGATGTTCCCACCACGTGGAGTTCGTCGCCGCGGGCCTCCATGCTGAACGGGGCGTTGGCGTAGTCCGGGCGCGGCGCAAAAACGATCTTGGCGCCGCCGGTGCCGGACAGCACGCGGACCAGGCTGGTGATGCCCTCGGGCGCCGGTTCGAGGTAGTCCGTGACCGTGACGTCCGCCCAGCGGGTCTCCACAATCATGGTGCTGTCCACATAGCGTTGGCCGAGCACCTGGGAGGGCTTGACCGGTTCCACCGTGAAGTGCCCTGCGGCGTCCCCGCCCAGGATGTGCGCGAACAAAGAGCCTGAATCCGGCAGCGGGTGGCTCATCCAGCAGATCTTGGCATCCGGGGTGACCAAAGCGGTGGAAGATCCGTTGCCGATCATCGAGTGCCGCTCGAGCCCCACGGCGTCCTCACCGAAGAGCCACGCGCGCCGCAGTTCAAAGAGCATGGCCAGGACCCGGGCGAACGATTCCGGGTCCCGCAGCCGGTGGGTGGCCCTGGTGTCCCCCGGCCCCACGCGCAGGCCCATGTCCGGACCGCGGAGCGTGGCGATGGCCAGCTCGTCGCTGTAGGCATCCCCGGCGTACAGGGCAGCGCTGGCGCCAAGCCGGGACCTCAGGCTTTCGAGTGCGTCCGCCTTGGACGGCTCTACCACGGAGAGGTCCAGCACGGAGCCGTCCACGATGAAGAACAGGCCGTGGGCCTTGGCGATGTCCCGCGCCGTGTCGGTGACGGTCTTCACCACGTCAGCTGTGGCCGGCCGGGTGTGTATGGACACAGCCACTGGTTTGCGTTCGATCCAGATTCCGGGGTGGAAGCCCACGGCCTCGGACAGTGCTGCACTGATTTTTTGAAGGGTGGCTTCGGTGGCGAGGGATTGGACGTGGGCGTAACCCATGTCCGCCTCGGCACCGTGCGAACCGATGAGGTGCACTTCGGCGGGAAGCCGGGATACCGCGGCGAGGTCACGCAGTGAGCGTCCGGAGATGACGGCAGCGTGTGTATTGGGCAGTGCGGCCAAAGCACGCAAGGCGATTGCGGCGCTGCCCAACGGGAGTGTCTCGGTGGAGATTCCCTCGGCGTCGCACAAGGTTCCGCCGTAGTTGCACGCCACGAGCAGTCCGGGAACGCGGGCCAGGACCTTGAGCTCTGCAAGCAACGAGGGGGTGAAGCCTTCGTCGGCTGCGTCGGACTGGACGAACGCGCGGAGCAGGCCCAAGGGCAGTGACTTGGTCAGGAGCGCGGAATCGGCCACGCTCTGGTTGAGCGGTGTAGGCATTTGCATAACCCTTCACGCAGATTCCTGCCCGGAGCAGCAGCCGCTGGATCTTTCCTGGCGGACATCCGGGTGGTGCCCCGCTCGGGAATTCCCCAGCGGACTTCCTGAGGGGGCACTTTTCATTCTCCGCCCGGACGGTTTCCCGCGAAAGTCTCCTGCATTACGTATGTGTAAAAGTCGAAAAGCGGGTAGTAGCCCTGCCAGGCCTCATGTCACGCAGGGAAGGCTTTTGGCGCACGACGACGGCGCTCCCCGCGTGTTTCCGGGGAACCGCCGTCGTGCATTCCCAAAACGGTGCCGGGGGTGACGCTATGCGGCGGGGGGCCTGGGCAGGGCGCCGCCGAACAGCCGGGTTCTTAGACCCGGACCAGCCCGGCGGCCTGTGCGAGCAACTCCACGGAGCGCAGCCGCGCCTCGGTTCCGGTGCTCTGGTGCGCGACGATGAGTTCATCGGCATCCGAATGCTTGGCGAACTCGTCAAGGTACTCGATTACGGCGTCCGGGGTGCCGATGGCGGAGTACGTCATCATCTGCGAGACGTGCTGGCCCTGCGGGGAGTCAAGGATCATGTCCGCTTCGTCGTCGGTGAACTCGCGGCCGCCACCGAAGAACAGCGAGACGCGGGCCCGCTTGGTGGCCCGGAACGTTTCCTGCGCCTCAGCTGCGGAATCCGCTGCGATCACGTTCACTCCGGCGATAACGTGCGGGGCGTCCAGTTGGGCTGAAGGCTTGAATTCGCGGCGGTACAGCGCCACGGCATCCTGCAGGGCGGTGGGGGCGAAGTGGGACGCGAACGCATAAGGGAGACCCAGCTGGGCGGCCAGCCGGGCGCCGAACAATGAGGACCCAAGGATGTACAGCGGAACGTTTGTGCCCTTGCCGGGAGTGGCCTCAACTCCCTGGATCCGGGTGGGGCCGGTGAGGTAGCCCTGCAGTTCCAGGACGTCCTGCGGGAAGCTGTCGGCGGACATCGGATCCCGGCGCAGGGCGCGCAGGGTGTTCTGGTCGCTGCCGGGGGCGCGTCCCAGGCCGAGGTCGATCCGGCCGGGGTGGAGGGTTTCGAGGGTGCCGAACTGCTCGGCGATGGTCAGCGGCGAGTGGTTCGGCAGCATGATGCCGCCGGCGCCCAGCCTGATGGTGTTGGTGTGGGCCGCCACGTGGGCAATCAGCACACTGGTGGCCGAGGACGCGATGGAAGACATATTGTGGTGCTCCGCGTACCAGATCCGCCGGTAGCCCAGTTCTTCGGCCCGCTGCGCCATGGCCACACTGCCCGCGAAACTCTCCGCCGCCGTCTGGCCCTTACCAATGGTCGCCAGGTCAAGGATGGAGAGGGGAAGCGTCACGTCGGTGCCGGCCTTTCAATGCGTTGCGTAGTGGTTCGCCGGCCGGGTTCCGGCGGGCACATTGTGGACAACGACGGCGGCGGCCGGGTTATTTCTCCTGTGAGCTACGGAATACTCAGCATGCTGAGGGTGTTGCCGCCCTCATGAGCCAAGACGCGAACCATCAGGAACTGTCCGCAACTATTGACCTCAAGGATTTGGGAACCGTGCACCGCCTGGGCTTCGGTGCCATGCGCATCGTGGGCGACGGAGTGTGGGGTGAGCCCGCCGACAGGCAGGCCGCCATCGCAGTGGTGCGCCGCGCCGTCGAACTCGGCGTGGACTTCATTGACACCGCCGACTCGTACGGGCCCAACGTCAGCGAGGAAATCCTGGCCGAAGCCCTCCACCCCTACAAGGGCGGGCTGAAGATCGGCACGAAGGTCGGCTTCACCCGGACCGGCCCGCACCAGTGGATCGCGGTGGGCCGGCCCGAATACCTGCGCCAGCAGACCGAGCTGAGCCTGCGGAAGCTGAAGGTGGACACGCTGGATCTGCTGCAGCTGCACCGGATCGATCCGAAGGTGGACGCGGAGGAGCAGTTCGGGGTGCTTCGTGAACTGCAGGACGAGGGCAAGGTCAAGGCCTTGGGACTGTCCCAGGTCAGCGTGGCCGAGCTCGAGGCAGCCGGAAGGCACTTCACCGTCTCCACCGTTCAGAACCGCTACAACCTGACCGACCGCAGCTCCGAGGACGTGCTGGAGTACGCGGAGGCACATGGCATCGGCTTCATTCCGTGGGCACCCATCTCGGCGGGCGAGCTCGCGCAGCCCGGCGGCCCGCTGGACGAGGCGGCGAAGCGTCTGGGTGGCACCACCTCGCAGGTGGCCTTGGCGTGGCTGCTGCGCCGCTCCCCTGTCATGATGCCGATTCCGGGGACCGGATCCGTGAAACACCTCGAAGAAAACATGGCAGCGGCCGGAATCAGCCTCGATGACGCAACCTACGCCGAGCTGGAGGAAGCGTCCAGCGCCCTCGCCGAAGCCTAGGAACTGCAACCCGCACTTTTTCAGCCGCGTGAAACCGGCACTGACAGGAGACACAAACATGGCAAACATTCTGATGGTCGTATCGGCCGCTGACTCGCTCACCATGAAGGACGGCAGCGAGCATCCCACAGGTTTCTGGGCCGAGGAGCTTGTGGTTTCGCACCAGCTGCTGCAGGCGGCCGGACATACGGTCCACATCGCCACTCCCGACGGAGTGAGGCCGACCGTGGACCAGGTGAGCCTGGCAGCGGAATCGGCGGGCGGCGAGGAACGTGCGGACGGCTTCCGGGACTACCTTGCGTCGATCGACGCCGAGCTCTCCGCGCCTCTGGCCCTGACCGACGTCGACATCAACTCCTATGACGCCGTAGTAATGCCTGGTGGGCACGGCCCCATGACGGACCTGTACAAGGACGCCGACCTCGGCCGCCTTCTCGTTGCGGCGGACAAGGCAGGGAAGGTCATCGCCCCGTTCTGTCACGGCCCCGCCGGGCTCCTGAGCGCAACGCTCGACGACGGTTCGTTCGCCTTCGCGGGGCGCCGCCTCATCGTTTTCACAAACGAGGAGGAGCTGACCGGCGGCACAGGAGAGAACACGCCCTGGCTGGTTGAGGATGCCCTGAAGGAGAAGGGCGCCGTTATCGAGAATGCGGCGGCGTGGAGCTCCAACGTGGTCCGCGACAGCAACCTCATCACCGGCCAGAACCCGCAGTCCAGCGAGGCCGTGGCGAAGGAAGTGGTGAAGGCCCTGGCTGCCTGATCGTTTTCCTGCTTCAAGGCACAATCAAGACACAAAGTGGAGGCCCGGCCGTCTGGCCGGGCCTCCACTTTTCTATGGTTGTTCGTTGCTACTTCAGCTTGAAGTTGGCGCTGATGGAGCTGCCATCCTTTGCCGTCATGACGAGCTTGTAGCAGGTGCCCGCCCCGGTTGGCGTCTTCCAGTTGTAGACGAATTGGCCGCCGATAGCGTCGTAGCGCAGAATCGTGCTTCCGGCTGTAGCCAAGGTTTCGATTTCGTCAGTGACAACACCAGCTGAGCAGGTGATCTTGAACGCTGTAAATGCCATAAGGCTAGCGTCCGTAATCTCGCTGTCGCCTGCGAACACTTCGAACTTGGCCGGAACGGTACTGCCACCCTTGACGGTGTTGAAAACGCCGTCCATGTCTATGGGCTGGTAGAAACCCTTGATGGTCCAGGCGAGGACCTCGTACTCCTGAGTGATAGTGGTTTTGTTGCCAGCCAGGTCAGTCGCCGTGGCAGTCAACTTATGCTTGCCCACCGACGTTGAGTAGCCGTAAACAATGCAGCTGCCATCCATTCCGGACCCTCCATCGGAAGCGATGCACGTGGGCTTCGGCGCAGTGGAGCCGTAGTACCCGCTGGTTACGGCTGAGCTGAACTCGGCCTCCGGGGCGGTCTTGTCAATCTTGAACGACGCCGTCACCGCGCCTTCCTCTGTGGCGTTTCCGGCATAGTCTTCGAAGATTGGGCTCCTTACGTCGACGAGGCCTTCACCGCTGGAGCTGACGCTCTGCGTTGCCGGCGCCGAAAGCAACCCGGACAGCTGGTCGCTTCCGGTGAAGTCGACCACAACGTCGCTGGTGTACCAGCCGTTTGCGCCGGTGGTACCGGACAGGACGGTGGAGGTCACCTTCGGGGCAGTCTTATCGATCTTGTAAGTTGCCGAGTCGGCACCCACCGCGCTCAAGTTGCCAGCTACATCTTCGAAGGCCGGGCTGTCGACCTTCACGGCGGCACCTTCGCCGTTTGATGTCTCTTCCTGTGTTGCTTCTGATTGCAGTCCCGACGTCTCATCGAAGCCACTGAAGGTGGCGACGACATCGGTGTTGTACCAGCCATAGTCATTCGGAGACGCGGGGCTAGCCCCTGAGAGGGCAACACGCGGTGCAGTCCAGTCGATCTGGAACGTATCGCTATCAGCCCGGGCGTCGGTGGTGTTGCCTGCGTTGTCGGTGAATGCGGGGCTGTAAACCTTTACAGATCCCTGGCCAATGGAAGTTACCGTCTGGGTATCCGTCGCCAGCCCGGACATCGTGTCGGTTCCGGTGAAGAGCGCGTCGACGGCGGAGGTGTACCAGCCGTTCTTGCCCAAGGTTCCGGTTGCGCTCGTGTATTCAACCGTAGGTGCCGTTCCATCCTTCTTGATGGGCGCCGTCTCCCAAGTAGCAATGCCACCGCTGCTGGTGGCTGAGCATGAGTAGGACGTAGCAGCCTGATCTGCTTCGATGAGACGGTCAACGCAGCCCTCCTTCCTTACGCTGAAAGGCGAGTCTGCTTCGGTGACGGTCCAGGTCAACTGGACCGCATTGCGGTACCAGCCCGCGAGCCCATCCGGATTGGCGGGGGTCAGGGTGTAACTGATCAGCGGTGCCGTGGCATCGATGATGTTGTACGTCACCGAACTTGAGACTTCGATTCCGCCGGAGTCCTTGTAGTAGCAGGTGGCCTCCTGCGTTCCGATCCCGTCAGCGGAATCCGGACCGGTGATCGCGCTGAGTGTGGCAAGGAATGATGGCGGGTTGTCTTCCTTGTCAGTCACATTGCAAACCGCGGCGGGAACAGAGCCCTTGGCGGAGGAGCCGCCCAGAGTGGGACCGGTGATGACCAAACTTGGAGGCGTATTAGCAGGCGCCGCAGCTATCACGTTCACGATGAACGCTGCCGGGCCAGTATTGAAGGAATAACCGGTGGTGTTGCCGACTATACGAGCCGTGATATTCGTCGATCCTCCGGTGAGCGGCTTGATTGTGAGCGGCTGAGTGAAGCCACACGATGTGAAGGTTGTTTCGGAGGGTGACACAGTGGCTACCGTCGGCTGGTCAGAGACGATCTCAAGTTTGAGCGTGGTCTGTCCCTGAAGGTTGCAGCCGCTCTTTCCGTCGCCATCTTTTGTTGCCAGCGCCAATGTAGTGGTGCCATCAGCACCTCCCGCGTTCAGTGGCATGATCTTTGAGACTGAATCGACTGTCATGGGAAGCGTGTTGTATATATCGTCCGCGTAAGCCACCCCCGGACTCGCCAGAAGCAGGCTCCCCGCAGCCAGCGCAGCCAACGCCCTGAACCCTGCACGCCGGGGCTGTTTCCTGCCCGGTCCCGCGCCCGCACTTACCTCTGAAAGCCTCATAAAAATGCCCTCCCTCATGGCACTGCGGCCGCCGTGGACGCAACGTTGTTTCACCGTAGGCGGCGGGCCCAAGGAGGCACACGCGTAATGGGCACCTGTCTTTTTTGCGCGAGTACTCATATTCGTACGCGCCACTAGTAGCACTACTTGGTTTATGACCGCCCCTGACGCCCGGTTAACCGCCGTTACTCCCGGTATCGCACCGTTTCGGCGGCCTTTGATCCCGTGCGTGCACTCCCGGATAGTTGCTGCCACAAGCACAAAATCACGAACTTCCAAGGGGAAATCATGGCCACATTCAGGACAAAACCGGCGCTCGGGGCAGCTCTCGCAGTGACCTCGCTGCTGGCGCTTGCCGCCTGCTCGGACCCGGGCGCGACGGCGGCGTCAGCACCGTCGTCGGGCTCCACCACCGCCGCAGGAAAGACGTTCAACCTGGCCCCGGAACAGGACCGCATCACGGTGGACGTTGATGCGGAGGCTGCCGCACTGGTGCCGGAAGCCATCAAGACGGACGGCAAACTGACCGTGGTCACCACCGGCGGCTCGGCCCCGCTGACTCTTTTCGCCACGGACAACAAGACCCTCATCGGCAGCGAAGTGGATATTGCCTACGCGGTGGGCGAGTCGCTGGGGCTCGAGGTCGAAGTCCTTCCCGTCGCCTGGGCGGACTGGCCCCTGGGCGTCGAGTCGGGCAAGTACGAGGCAGTGCTCTCCAACGTGACCGTCACCGAAGCGCGCAAGGAGAAGTTCGACTTCGCCACGTACCGCAACGACCTCCTCGGCTTCTACGCCAAGGCCGACTCCACCATCGGCGACATCAAGGAAGCCAAGGATGTTGCCGGCAAACGCATCATCGTGGGCTCCGGCACCAACCAGGAAGCCATCCTGGTCCGCTGGGACGAGGAGAACAGAGCCAAGGGGCTCGAGCCGGTGGCGTTCCAGTATTACGACGACGACTCCGCCTCGACCCTGGCGCTCCAGTCGGGCCGTGCGGACCTGACGTTCGGACCGAACGCCTCGGCCGCCTATAAGGCCGCGAAGGACGGCAAAACCAAGGAAGTGGGCACGCTGAACGGCGGCTGGCCGCTGACGGCTGAGATCGCCTTCACCACGCAGAAGGGCAACGGGCTCGCGGTTGCTGCCCAGGCGGCCCTCAACCAGCTGATCGAGGATGGCGATTACGCCAGGATCCTGGACCGCTGGGGGCTCTCTTCGGAAGCCATCCAGAAGTCCGAACTGAACCCGGCAGGCCTGCCCAAGAAGTAAGCGGACCTGCCGACGAATGGATCCCCGCACTGCAGCAGCGGTGCGGGGATCCGCCGTTGACCACATGTGGCGGCATGAGTACTCTGGGCCAACTATCCCTTGCCGTGGATCGTGGAGGCAGCAGTGGGCGGCAATGCCAAAAGCAGCACAGACTACGAATTTCTGACCGTCTGGCGAGTGACCGGGACCCCGCACGAGGTGATGGAGATTCTGGGTGATGCCGGGGCACTGGCCCGCTGGTGGCCCTCGGTCTATTTGACAGTTGCGCCCCTGGACCCAGGCACCACGGATGAGAGCGCAAAGACGTTCCTCCTCCACACCAAGGGCTGGCTGCCGTACACCCTGAAGTGGCGGCTCACAGTCACCGAGCCCATCACCGAAAAGGGACTTGCACTGTCCGCCCAGGGTGACCTCAACGGCACAGGACGCTGGACCTTCGAACAGGACGGGCCGGAAACGGTTGTCACCTATGACTGGCGGGTCAGCGCCGCCAAACCGCTGCTGCGCCGGCTCAGCTGGCTGCTCAGGCCCGCCTTTTCCGCGAACCATCGGTGGGCGATGGCCCGCGGGCAGGAAGCCCTCGCCCTGGAATTACGACGACGGCGGCCGGGAGCGGATCTTTCCACTATCCCCCGGCCTGCGCCGCCCACGTTTGTCAGCCGGTACCCCTGGCCACGGATGAAAACCCACACCTGACAGGACCCTACAGCCGCTGCTCCCACACCGTCAGCTGCAACCTGACACCCCCAACGGAAGGGTCGACGGCGGCACTCACCGAAGTGCCGAGGTCGAACACTCCACCGAAGCTGCGGCGCGCGGCCTTGAAGCAGCTCCGAAGCCACCCGCTGAAGGGGACCGCGCTCATGACGCGCGGACCGCCTCGGCAGTTTCGTCAGCAGAACGCACCGGCGTGTCCAGCCCGAGGTTTTCCCGCAGCGTGCTGCCCGCGTACTCGGTGGGGTAAACACCACGCTGCTGCAGTTCCGGGACCAGATGGTTCACGATGTCGTCAAGGCCGGTGGGTATCAGCCAGGGCGAGATGTTGAAACCGTCCACCGCACCCACGCGGGCGTACTCCGCCAACCGGTCCGCCACCGCCGTGTACGAACCGGTGAAGGTGGCGTCAATACGCGCCGTCTTCGAGGAAACGAACTGGCGGATGGACAGGCCTTTGTCCTTGGCCTCCGCCCGCCACTGGTCCGCCAGTTGGCGGGCCTTCGCGCCGTGGAAACCGCTGCCGCGGGTCTCGGAGGTCTCCTCCACCACGGGATCAATCTCCGGCAGCGGGCCGTCAGGATCGTACTCCGACAGTTCACGGCCCCAGAACTGCTCCAGGTACGCCACCGCCTGCTGCGGCCCGATCTGCAGGCTGCGCACCCACTCCTTCTTCTCCCGGGCCTCGGCATCCGTGGGCGCGAGGATGAACTCGCTTGCCGGCATGATCTGCACGGCGTTGGCGCCGCGGCCGGCAGCCAGCGAACGCTCCACGAGGTCCTTGCGGAACTGCACGGCATCGTCGAACTTGGGGTGGGCAGAGAAAATGACGTCCGCCTGGCGTGCCGCAAAGTTGCGGCCCTCCTGGGAATCGCCGGCCTGGAAAAGCACCGGCCGGTACTGCGCGCTGCGGGGCAGTCGCGGCGTCACATCCACCGTGTAATGCTGGCCCTCATGGAGCACGCGGCGGGCGGGCCCCTGCGTGGTGTCCCAGGAGTCCCAGATCCGCTTGGCAGTTTCCACAAACGCTTCGGCGTGCTTGTAACGTTCTGCGTGGTCCAGGTATCCCCCGCGGCGGAAGTTCGCCCCGGTCCAGGCGTTGTCCGTGGTCACGATGTTCCACGCGGCGCGGCCGCCCGAAATCAGGTCAAGGGACGCGAGCCGGTGCGCGAGGTCCGCGGGATCGTTGTAGGTGGTGTTCTGGGTGGCCACCAGCCCGATGTTTTTGGTCACCGACGCCAGGGCTGCCAGCATCGTCTGGGCGTCCGGACGGCCCACAACGTCCAGGGCATGCGGGCGGCCCAGGTGTTCACGCAGGCGAAGTCCCTCGCCCAGGAAGAAGGCGGCGAACAGGCCGCGCTCGGCGGTCTGCGCGATGCGGCGGAACGACTCAAAGTCGGTCTGGGAGCCGGATTCGGCCGCCTTCCAGATGGTGCCGGAGTTGACTCCCTGGAAGAAGATGCCGAACTGGATCTTGCCCGAGGGTGTAAAAACCTCGGATTTAGCACGGTTGTGCTGGGTCATGGTTTTCCCCTTATTTTCCGGCGCCGACGGCGGCGGCTGCGTAGCGGCTGGCCGGGCGTGTCAGCCCCAGCAGGTCACGGAAGGTGCCGTCCTGGACGGGCGGCCGAAGCGCGCCCCTGCGCCGAAGCTCCGGCAGCACCAGCCGGGACAGTTCGTCCAGCTCCACGGCGAGCGACGCCGGGTGCAGGCGGACGCCGTCGGCCTCTGCCAGAAGATCCGTGAGGAGGTCCGTGAGGCCTGCTGGGCTGCCCGCGTACCGTGCACGGCCGTCTTCAGACCCGGCCGAACGCTCCGCCGCTGCCTGCCCTCGTGAGTCAAGGACGACGTCGAGCTCGGCGATCACTGCCACAGCCGGCCCAATCCGGGCACGCACATCGCGCACCTCGGCGGCCAGCAGTTCCGGCGTCGGCGCGGTGACCAGCACAGCGTCAACGGCGTCGGCGGGCACCTGGCCGCTGCCCACCAGCGACGCCGCGGCGATCACAGGCAGCTGACCCTGCAGCGGCCTCGGAATGATGGATGGACCCTTCACCGAGTACGCTGGCCCGGCAAATTCTGCAGGCGTTTCGAAGTCCGCGTAGTGCAGTTTGTCCACGTCGAGGTAGCGGCCCGTGGCGACGTCGCGGATCACGGCATCGTCCTCCCAGGAATCCCACAGCCTGCGGGACACCTCGATGGACGCCGCGGCTTCCTGCGCCACTGCGGTGCCACTCACGGCGGAACGTCCGACGGCGGCAGCCGCCTCAGGCGATTCCACTGCGGTGACGATCCACCCGGCACGGCCGCAGGAGACATAATCCAGGCTCGCCAGCTGGGTGGAGACGTGGAATGGCTCCGTGTAGACGGTGTCCACTTCGGGTGCCAGGGCGATGCTGCGCGTCACCGGCCCTGCGAAGGCCGCACGCTGCAGCGCGTTGACCCGGCCGGGAACCGGCGCGTCGGAGAAGGTAGCGGCGTGGAAGCCAGCGGATTCAGCGGCGAGGACGGCTTCGGCGAGGCTCGCGAAATCCCCGCCATCCCAACCCGCGCCGTCGAGCTCAATGGCTAAGAACCCTGCCTTGGACGATGCTGCTCTGCTCACTGCTGGTCCTGACGTTCGTAGGGGATCTTCTCGCCGGCTTCAATGGCCACCGGCAGCCGGTTTTCGGCCGGCGGCAGCGGGCAGGTGGCGAGGTCCGTGTAGGCGCACGGCAGGTTCACCGCCCGGTTGAAATCGAGCTCCACGGAACCGTCCGCCGCGGGCACCACCGACAGCGAGCGGTTGGCCGCATAGGTTGTCTTGCCGGAGGTCTGGTCCGTGAACAGCACGGACAGCGAACCCGGCGCGTGCCCGTTGAACGCGGTCAGCGCCAGTTCCTGGCCCGCCAGCTTGAAGCGGATCTCGCCCGGCGCCTCGTAGACGTGCTGGATGCCTTCGACGGCGGCACCCACTGTGGTGAGCCGCGGCGCCTCGAAGGACACATAGGTTCCACGGACGGCGTACGCCGCATCCGGCGAGTAGGCCGGTGTGCCCTGGTATTCGCGCAGCAGACCGTTCTCCGGATTCCGCGGCCGCACAATGTACTCGCCGCCGCGCTTGGCCACTTCAATGACCGTATCCCCGGACACCAGGTTGAGGCCGCCACGCTCCTCAATCGGGCCGAATTCGAGCGCTGCCCCGGCGGCAGTGTTCAGTTCCTGCCCGTCCCGCTGCAGGCTTTCGGCCGGCTCGAGGACTACGCGGACGACGTCGGCCTCCGCGCTCCAGGTGCCCGGGGCACCTTCCAGCCGGGCGGCTTCGCTGCCCAGCCAGTGCAGGTGGGTCACGGCCAGAAAGCCGTGCGGGTGCGCACGGTGGCGTTCGTGTGCTGCGTGCCATTCCTGCCAGTCGGCGTCGAAGGATGCGAGGGCGGTTTGAGTATGTAGTGCGTTCATGATTCCTTTCCGGAAGCAGCGGCGGTAGCAGCAGCCTGGGCGGCCGCAAAGGATTCCTCGGTGATGGTCTTGGATTCCGGCAGGGCCTCCTCCGAGAGTCCCCAGCGTTCCAGGACTTCGGCGTAGGAACCGTCCTGGATGGCGGAGTTCAGCGCCTCACTGAGGACGGGAGCCAGGCCGTTGCCGCGCAGGGTGGTGGCGGCCACGAGTGTCTCGGAAGGCCAGCCCGCGTTCACCTTGCCCACCACCTTCAGGTCATCGCGGGTGTTCTCCCGGTACACGGTGGACGGGTAGGGGGCGATATTGAGGTCGGTCCGGCCGGAGGAGAGTGCCAGGATGGTGTCCGCATCGGTGGAGTAGTACTGCAGGACGGCCGGAGCCTTGCCCTTGCCTTCGAGTTCCTTGTTCCAGGCCAGAAGGATCTTCTCCTGGTTGGTCCCTGAGCCCACGGAAACCTTCAGCCCGGAGATGTCATCCGCGCCCCTAATGTCATAGGTGGCGGACTTTTTGGCCTCGAAGCCCATGTACGCCGCGCGGTAGGTGGCGAAGTCGAACAGCTTCACGCGGTCCTTGTTGACGCCCACGTTGGAGAACACCGCTTCGAAATCGCCGGACTGGGTCTTCAGCGGCCAGTTCTCCCACGAGGTGATCTGGACGTCCAGTTCCAGCCCCAGCTTGTCCGCCACGAGCTGGGCGAGGTCCAGCTCCACACCGATCGGCGTCCTGTCGTCAGTGGCGTGGAAGGTCAGCGGAATGGAACCTGCCGTGGTGGCCACGGTGAGCTTGCCGTCCTTGCCGATCAGCTCCGGGACTGTGGCGGCGAGCGCCGCGTCCTTCTCTGCCCGGATCCGCTGCTGGTCCGGTGCGGTGTTGTAAACCACGCCGTTGCGTGCCGCCGTCGCAGTTGCACTGCTTCCGGAGGCTGAGGCTCCCGGGTCGGCGCAGGCGGACAGTGCCGCGGTTCCCAGAAGTACAACGGCGGGCAGCGTGGCGAGGGAGCGCACGCGGCGGTGGGGGCTGGTGAAAGATGCCATGGGGAGTTCCTTTAGATGTTGAAAGCCGGTTCGAGCACTTTGGAGAAGAAGCTCCGGGTGCGTGGTTCCTGGGGGTTGGTGAAGAGTTCCTGGGGGCTGCCCTGTTCCACGATCTGGCCCTCGTCCATGAACACCACGGTGTCCGCCACATCGCGGGCGAACCCCATCTCGTGGGTGACGATGATCAGGGTGGTGCCGGACTTTGCCAGTTCGCGGATGACGTCCAGCACCTCGTTGACCAGTTCAGGGTCAAGGGCGGAGGTTGGCTCGTCGAACAGCAGGATCTTGGGGTCCAGGGCCAGCGCCCGGGCAATCGCCACACGCTGCTGCTGGCCGCCGGAGAGCTGGCGGGGGTAGGCGCCGGCCCGGTCCTTCAGGCCCACCCGGTCCAGGAGTTCAAGCCCGCGGCGGCGCGCCTCCTCCTTGGAACGCCCCTGCGCGACGACGGGCGCCTCGGTGACGTTCTCCAGTGCGGTCAGGTGCGGGAACAGGTTGAAGTTCTGGAACACCATGCCGATTTCGGTGCGCTGCTTCAGGATGTCCTTCTCGCGCAGCTCGTGCAGGCGCCGGCCACGGACTTCGTAGCCCACCAGCGTCCCGTCGATGGCGATGTGGCCGCCGTCGACCTTCTCCAGGTGGTTGATGGTGCGCAGCAGCGTGGATTTTCCCGAGCCGGACGGTCCCACGATGACGGCCACTCCCCCGGGCTCAACGGTCAGGGTGATGCCTTTGAGGACCTCGGTGGTTCCAAACGATTTGCGGACCTTCGTGATTTCCACCAGGCCACGGGTGGCTTCCGGGGCGGTGGCAGTTTCCGGGAGGCTCTGGGTGGCGGTGCTCATCGCGGGCTCCTTGCACGGTTGGGTGCCACGGCGTGGGTGGCGAAGAATTTCCGGGCCTTCTGCAGCGGCGTCAGCGGAAGGCTGCGCACAGCGCCCCTGGAGTAGTGCCGTTCGATGTAGTACTGGAAGACGCTCAGCACCGAGGTGATCACCACGTACCAGAGCGTGGCCACCAGGAGCAGCGGCAGCACCTGCTGGGTGCGGTTGTAGATGACCTGGACGGTGTAGAACAGCTCCGAATAGGCCAGGACGTAGACGATCGAGGTGCCCTTCACCAGGCCGATGATCTCGTTGAAGGCCGTGGGCAGGATGGCGCGCATGGCCTGCGGCAGGACGATCCGGGTGGACCGGCGCCACGCCGGGATTCCCAGCGCGGCTGCCGCCTCGAGCTGCCCCTGGTCAACGGAGAGGATGCCGCCGCGGATGATTTCGGCAGAGTAGGCCGCCTGGTTCAACGTCAGGCCGAGTACCGCCGCAGCGAACTGGCTGATCAGGGTGGTGGTCTGGACCTCGAAGAACCGGACGTCCGTGAACGGGATCCCCAGGCTGATCTTCTCGTAGAGGTAACCCAGGTTGTACCAAAGGAGCATCTGGACCAGCAGCGGAGTGGACCGGAAGATCCACGAGAAGGTCCAGGACACCGAGACCAGCAGCGGCGAGGCGGACAGCCGCATCAGGGCGAGGATGAAGCCCAGGACGAACCCGAGGATGCCGGAGATGGCGGTCAGTTTCAGGGTTTCCAGGAGGCCGTTGACCACGGACTGCGCGGTGAACCACTGCGCCACAACGCCCCACTCCCACCGCGGGTTGGTGGCGAGCGACCATGCGATGCCGAAGACGCCCAGGGCCACCACGGCAGTTCCCACCCAGCGCCATGGATGCTTTGCGCCCACCAGCGGGAATCCGGAGTAGTCGGTGGCCGGCCGGCGGGGTCGCGAGCCGGGTCCGGACGGGCCGGATGTCCCCACCCCGGCGGCTCCCGCCGCAGTCGTTGCCGGATCGGCTGCCGTCTGTTCGGTGGCCGTCTGTCCGGTGGCCGGCCCTGCTGCTTTTGCTGGCTCTGCCGGCTGGGCCACTTTGGTTACTGCTGAACTCATGCGCCACCTCGCTTCTTCACTGGCTGTTTGTGTATCCGGTCGCCGGAACCTGTTGGTCCGGGTGCTGGCTGCAAATCTAGGGCGGTGCGGAAAGGGGCAGCAAGGCGGCAAGTTGCATTACTTCACCGGGCTTCGCACAAGGTCATGAGTCGGTTTTTTACGTCCTGCAACGCCCGGCGACGCGGAGTTAACGGGCGTTACCGGCCCCTCGACCGCCGTCGGACCGGCTGCCTAGCATGGGCACTCAACCCACTGCCAGCACGCCGTCCCGATCAGGAGTTCCCATGCCAGCGAGCGCACCGACCGTCGTCTTCGTCGGGGGCGGCCCGCGCACCGCAGGGGTGCTGGAGCGTATGGCTGCCAACCGGCCCGGGCTGTTCGCCGGCCCGCTGGATATCCACGTCGTGGAACCGTACGAGCCGGGCTCCGGCCGGATCTGGCGGTACGACCAGCACCCGGGACTCATGCTCAACTCGACAGCCGCGGACGTCACCATGTTCACTGACTCCTCCGTGGAATGTGATGGCCCGGCCGTGGACGGTCCCGGACTTGCCGGGTGGGCCGCCGGGATCCTGGACGGCTCCATCACCGATGTGCCGGACTTTCCGCGGTCCCTCCGCCACCAGCTGCAGTCCCTCACCGGAGGCACCTTCCCCACCCGCCAGCTGAACAGCCAGTACCTGGAGTGGTTCTTCCGCCGCGCGGCTGCTGCCCTCGGGGGACAGGTGACGGTACACCGCACCACTGCCCTCTCCATCGAGCCCGCCGGCCGCACCTCCGCTACCGGCGCAACGTCCGACGACGGCCCCCACCTCGTTCGGCTGGCCACCGGCGGGACCCTGCGGGCCGACGTCGTGGTCACGGCGCTCGGCCACACCGACTCACGGCCGGACGCAGCCTCGGCCACGTGGGCAGCCTTCGCCGCCCGGCATGGCGGTTTCCACGCGCCACCCAGCTACACCACCGACGTCGACTATTCAGCCCTTGCCCCGGGCCAGGACGTGATCGTTGCCGGGATGGGGCTCGCGTTTGTTGACCTGCTGGTGCTGCTGATGGAAGGCCGCGGCGGCCGGTTCGAGGAAACGCCCGACGGCGGCCTGACCTACCGCGCGTCCGGACGGGAGCCCAGGCTATGGGCCGGTTCGCGGCGCGGGGTGCCCTACCATTCCAAGATCTCCTCCACCCTTCGTGGTGAGGCGCCCGGTGCCCTGAGCTTCTTCACCGCCCGCGCCCTCGACTCGCTGCTGGAACGCCACACCGAGCTGGACTTCCGTGAACACCTCTGGCCGCTCATCGCCAAGGAAGCCGGCTACGGCTACTACCGGGAGCTGTTCACCGGCAGCCCGGAGCGGGTAGGTGCGTCCTGGGAGGAGTTTGCCGCCCGTTTCGAGGAGCTCGACTGGTACAGCAGCGCCCGCGAGGAACTCGTGGCGGAAACAGTGCCCGATCCCGCCCTGCACCTTGACCTTGAGCGGCTGGACCGTCCGTTCACCGGGCGGGAATTCACCGATGCCCCGGAAGTCCAGGCAGCGGTGGCCGGCTACATCGGGCACGATCTGGCCCTCCGCGACGGTCCGGACCACCCCGAAACCATGGCGCTGTTCCTGGCTCTGCTGAAGGTCTATATGGATCTGGGCCGGCTGGTCCCGGCTGACCGTCTTAACGCCCGTTCCCAGCAGGCCGTGCATGGCTGGTGGCACGGTTTCTTCAGCTTCGTCGACTCCGGCCCGCCGCCCCGCCGGCTCCGGGAGATGCTTGCCCTGCACAGGGCCGGGCTGCTGCACTTCCTGGGACCGGGCCTTGCCGTCAGCGCGGATGAGTCCACCGGGGAGTTTGTGGCCGGCTCATCGCAGACAGGCTTCACTGTCCGGGCCAGGGCTTTCATCGAGGCGCGCCTGCCGGCAACGTCGGTGGCCCGCTCACTGAACCCGCTGCTTGAATCCCTCCACCTGTCCGGGCTGGCCACCGAGCAGCAGCTGCTCACGGCCGACGGCATCCACTCCACCGGAAAGCTCCTGGTCTCGGACCGGCATCAGCTCCGGGACCAGCGGGGGCGGACCGCCCGCCGCCTGTTCGGAGTGGGTCCGGGAACATCAGGCTGGGGCGCGGGCGCCTTTGCCAGGCCACGCACGAATGCCGCGCCCTTCCGGGAAAACGATGCCCTGGCCCGGACCATCCTGACCACCGCCGCCGGGCTGGCCCCGGTATCCTCAATCCGGCAGGACGCCCCTGCCGAACCCCTCGCCGCCGGAAGGACCTGAAGCATGGACGTCGAAACCTTTACTCCCGGTGCCTGTCGCATCCCTGAAGCGGCCCCGGCGGCCCTCGATGCTGCGGCGCTGACCGTGCTGGATCTGCCCATGCACGATCCCCGGGTACGGCCGCTCCTGGACGAGCTCGCTGTGGAATACGACTCCCGCTACGGCGATCTCTTTGGCCGCGGCGCCGCCGCCGACGAGCTCAACCGGTACCCGGCGTCGGAGTTTGAGGGACCCGGCGGAGCGCTGCTGGTGGTCCAGGCGAACGGGACCTCCGTCGCAGGCGGCGCGTTCCGGCACTACGGGCCGGGGACGGCAGAATTCAAGCGGATCTGGACCCACTCCGCCCACCGCCGTCGGGGGCTGGCCCGGCTGGTGCTGGCCGAACTGGAAGCCCTGGCCGCCCGCCGCGGCTACACCCGCGTCTACCTGACCACCGGCCCCCGGCAACCCGAAGCCAAATACCTGTACCTCACCTCCGGGTACGAGCCGCAGTTCGACCTCAACGAGGATCCGGAAGTTGTTAAGTCGCTCGCTTTCACCAAGGATCTTCCGGCGCCCCGGCTAAGCTAGCCGCATGGCCAACAAATCCACTGCAGAGAAACTCGCCACCATCCAGAAGGGCTACACCCTGGAAGGTGCCACCATTGAGCTGGGTGCCGCCATTGTGGACGGCGAAGTCCACAAGGAAGCCCAGGTCCGGCTGCCGCTTGCCATGATGAACCGCCACGGCCTCGTAGCCGGCGCCACCGGCACCGGCAAGACCGTAACCCTGCACATGATGGCTGAGCAGCTGTCCACCGCCGGCGTTCCTGTTTTCCTGGCGGACATCAAAGGCGATCTGTCCGGCCTGGCCACGGCGGCCACGGGAAGCGGGAAACTCACTGCACGCACTGACGGCATCGGCCAGGCGTGGGCCGGCAAGACCTTCCCGGTGGAGTTCCTTGCCCTGGGCGGCGATGGCAACGGCATCCCCGTGCGGGCCACCATCACCTCTTTCGGCCCTATCCTGCTCTCCCGCGTGATGGAGCTCAACGACACCCAGGAATCCAGCCTCCAGCTGATCTTCCACTTCGCAGACAAGAAGAACCTCGAACTCGTTGACCTCAAGGACCTCCGCGCCGTCATCTCGTTCCTCACCTCGGCCGAAGGCAAGGACGAACTGGAGGAGCTGGGCGGGCTCTCCAAGGCCACCGCCGGCGTCATCCTGCGCGAACTGATCAATCTGGAAGCCCAGGGCCTGGAAAAGTTCTTCGGCGAACCGGAATTCGATACCGCGGAGCTGCTCCGCACAGCCCCGGACGGGCGCGGCGTTGTCACCTGCCTGGAACTCCCCACGCTGCAGACCAAGCCGATGCTGTTCTCCACCTTCCTGATGTGGCTGCTGGCCGACCTCTTCGAAGACCTCCCCGAGGCCGGCGATCTGGACAAGCCCAAGCTCGTGTTCTTCCTGGATGAGGCCCACCTGCTGTTCAACGGCGCTTCCAAGGCCTTCCTCGATGCCATCACCACCACAGTCCGGCTGATCCGGTCCAAGGGCGTGGGGATCTTCTTCGTGACGCAGACCCCCAAGGATGTTCCCGCGGATGTTCTGGGCCAGCTGGCCAACCGCATCCAGCACGCGCTGCGCGCCTTCACCCCGGAGGACGCCAAGGCCCTGAAGGCCACGGTGTCCACGTTCCCGGTCAGTGACTACGACCTTGAAGAAACCCTGACCTCCGCCGGGATCGGCGAGGCAGTCATCACCGTCATGAACGAGAAGGGGGCGCCCACGCCGGTGGCGCTCACCCGGCTCCGCGCCCCCGAATCCGTCATGGGACCCAGCACGGACGGACTCATCAAGAGCACGGTGGCCGGCTCGGCCCTCCTCGCCAAATACGGCACGGCGGTGGACAACGTTTCCGCGTACGAGAAGCTCAACGGCAAGGCCGCAGCGCCCACCGGCGACGCCGCGTCCGGCGAGCCCCCGGTTCCGGGACGCGGCCAGGCCGACGTCGATGCCGAGGCCCGCCGGATCGAAGAGGAAATCCTGGGCCGGCCCAGCAGCCGTCCGGCGCCAGCGCCGGACCGCGCCACCCAAGCTGAACCGACCGGGCGTGCACCCCGGCGGCAGGCACCCGAACCCGCGGCCCCGGCAGGTGGCGGGATGATGGGCGATCTGGCCGGAGCACTGGGTGGGGCCCTGGGCGGCGGCCTCAAAAGCATGGCCCGTTCCATGGGCACCCAACTCGGCCGGGAACTGCTCCGTGGAGTGTTCGGCACCTCGTCCCGGCGCCGCCGGTAGGCAATCCGTAGGATGCTCCGGGCCCTGGCCGCCCGCCGTCGGCCGTCAGGAAAGCCGCCGCCAGGACCGCCGCACGCCACCCAGCGGGACGGCGGCTACACCTGTGTTCCGCGGG
>NZ_QAIQ01000727.1:4439-6045 GCF_003061105.1 Arthrobacter sp. HMWF013 | reverse complement strand
CGTAAGGGAAATGCAGATGAGTCAAGCGTTGGTGAGGATAGCGGCCGGGTGGCTGCTTGGCCTCATGCTTGCTGTGGCTGCCGCCATCCTTGGCATCAACGTGGTGAACAATACCGTGGCGAGTCCCCAGCAGCCCGTCCGGGAGTATCTGGACGCCTTGGGCGCGGGTGACGGCGGCAAGGCGCTGGGCCTCCTGCGTGCCACCGTACCTCCCGCTAACGCGGCAATGCTGGACGGAACTGCCCTGCAGACGGCCGCCTCCCGGCTGGCGAATGTGACCATCGGGGATCCGGAAGAACGGGCGGCGAACCAGGTGATGGTGCCGGTCCAATATACGATCGACGGCAGCCGGCTCCGCACCGAGTTCATCCTGGAGAAGACCGGCACCGAATGGCTGTTCTTCAGCACGTGGGCGTTTGTTCCATCGCAGCTGCCCACGGTCAGTGCCACCGTAGTGAACGCCAGCGAAGCCAACCTTAACGGCGTTCCGGTGAACATGCCCGGCGGCCGGAATTCGTTTGCGGTGTTCTACCCGGGTGAATATGAAGCGTCCCTGAACGGCGAATATTTTGCTGCCCCGGCCACCCGCGCCACCGTTACCTCCCGCGACGTCCCGGCTGCCCCGCTGAACCTGCTGACTGAGGCCACCGAGCAACTGCGGAAGGACGTCGGCGCGAAAGTGAACGAGTTCCTCGATGCCTGCGCTGCCGAGGCGGTCAAACAGCAAAAGCTGCAGCCGGACTGCCCCTTCTACTTCGCCAGCACCAACAATGTGGACGACGGCACCATCAAGTGGAGCATCACGGAGTACCCTTCGATCTCCATCGAGCCGTTCGACGGACGCTGGGTGGTGGCTCCCCTCGACGGCAAGGCCAAGGTGGAGGCCGTCCAGCAGAGTTCCTTCACGGGCGCCTGGTTCCCCCTCAACGAAGAGGTGGACTTCAGCTTCACTACCCGCCTGGACGTCGCCGGCGACACCATCAAGGTCACCCCGCTGCTGAGCTACTAGCGCCGCGTTCGGCCGGAGTGGTCAGTCCATTCCGCGCAGGTCCAGCACCAGCTCGGTGTCGCCGTCGTTGGTCATGAGCACGGGGATGCCCCAGTCCTGCTGGTAGAGGTGGCAGGCGGCGTGGTCCGGGATCTCGCCGTCCTGGGTCTCCGGGCCGTCGCAGGCAGCGGCGCGGGCGGTGATGTGCAGAACGCCTTCCGGGATGTCCGAGGCGAGCTCCAGAGTGCGGAGCAGCCCAACGGAGGTCCCTCCGCCGGCCACGAGAAGCTCGTGCGGCGTGGAGGAGATCTTCAGCTGGGTGGGATCGCCCCAGCGGTCGTCCAGCTTCTGGCCTGTGGGTGCGGTGAAACGGACCGTCAGTTCCAGCAGGCCGGGGGCAATCGGGCTCTTGGGCCGGTGGGTCTGGGCCGCTCCCTCGTCCACCTGCTGCGCTTCCTTGGGGATGGGCACGTACACGAGCTGGTGCTTGTTGGCCTCCACCACAATCAGCAGCGGCTCGGCGCCGGCAGCCTGGGTGTGGTCCACAATGACGTCCGACGGCTCAGCCAGTCCCCGCGCGAGCGTGGATACTGCCTTGGTGGCGGGATCGAAGCGGCG
>NZ_QAIQ01000727.1:0-4429 GCF_003061105.1 Arthrobacter sp. HMWF013 | reverse complement strand
TGACGTCCGACGGCTCGGTAGCCATTGCCGACACTTACAACGGCGCCGTCACGGAAGCCGAAATCGAACAGGCCCTTGCCCACGGCGGATTCCACGGTGACCGTACCGTCGTCGCCGATAACCAGCTTGCGGAGCGCAGAGGTCTCCGAGTCGGCCACCCAGATGTTGCCGTCAGCGTCCTCGGCCAGGCCGGAAGGCTGGGCGAACCAGGCCTCGTGGGCGGGGCCGTCCTGCAGGCCTTCCAGTCCGTTGCCGGCAACGATCGCCACGGCGCCCGTGAGGGGATCGAAGCTGAAGATCTGGTGGGTGCCGGCCATGGCGATGACCACCGCGTTGAGCTTGGTGGACCAGACAACGTCCCACGGCGAGCTGAGCGAAACCTCCAGCGGGTGCTCACTGAGCTTCCCCGTGAACCCGGCGGCGTCCTCGTCCACGCGCGCCGGCCCGGTTTCGAGCAGGCGCTGCACGCCGCTTCCGACGAGGGTGGTGACTGTCCCGTCCGCCAGGGACAGTCCGCGGAGGCGGTGGTTGACGGAGTCGGCGATCACGACGTCGTACCCCGTCTTTGCTGCCATGTCGTCCGGGAGCAGTACCAGGCCCTGCGGTTCGTTGAACTGTGCGGTGGGCTTGATGGAGTCGACGGCGGCGGCGGGGCCATCCGCGTGTCCCTTGGTGCCCGAGCCGAACGTCGCCAGCACGGTGTGGAAGTCGGTGCCCAGCTCCACGACCCGGTGGTGGCCGGTGTCGGTAACCAGCCACGAGCCCCGGGGGGCTGCGGCATCAACGGAAGCGCCGCCGTCGGACGTTCCGTTAGTGGCGGTGCCGCGGCCAGCCGGCAGGAACAAAGCCTTGCCGGGGAACCGCAGGGTGCCGGAAGTGGCCTCCGGGGCGACGTACGGGCCGGAGCCGCGGTGCAGCGTCCCCTTGGCCTCGTGCTCGGCGATAAGTTCCGGGATGAGCACGGCCAGGCCGTCGGCGTGGCCTTCCCCGGAGAGGTGGGCCACGATGTAGCCCTCGGGATCGATGACCACCAGGGTGGGCCACGCGCGGGCCGTGTAGGCCTTCCACGTGTCCAGCTCGGGATCGTCCAGCACGGGGTGGTGGATCTCGTAGCGCTCCACTGCAGCAGCCAGGGCAACGGGATCGGCTTCGTGCTCGAACTTGGGCGAGTGGACTCCCACGGTCACCAGGACGTCGGAGAACTTCTCCTCGAGGGGGCGCAGTTCGTCCAGGACGTGAAGGCAGTTGATGCAGCAGAAGGTCCAGAAGTCGAGCAAAACAATCTTGCCGCGCAGGGCCTCCAGGTCCAGCGACTTACCGCCGGTGTTGAGCCAGTTGCGGCCCACCAGTTCGGAGGCGCGGACCCGGTGTTGCGTGCGTACGGTTTCGCTCATGAGCGTCCTTCCAGCTTTGGATTGCGTTCAGCCAGCTTGGCATCGCGTTCAGCCAATTTGGCAAACATATCGTTGTAAGCAGTCAGATCGGCGTCGTTATTCCTGTCCGCCGCGCGGTCCACCCGCTTGGTCTCGCGCGCATCGGAGCGGGACCACATGATGGCGACGCCGATTGCCACCAGGAGTGTGGGCACCTCACCGATGCCCCAGGCCACTGCGCCGCCCATCTGCTGGTCCAGGAGCGCGGACGGTCCCCAGGCCCGGCCGAGGTTGCCGAAGTAGTCCGCGGCAAGGAGGTTGGTGCCGCCCATGATGGCCACGCCGAAGAACGCGTGGAAGCCCATGGTGGCCAGCAGGAGCAGCAGGCGCATGGGGTACGGCGCCCGGCGGGGCAGCGGGTCCGTGCCGATCATGGTCAGGATGAAGATGTAGCCGGTAAGGGCGAAGTGCAGGATCATCAGCTCATGGCCCACGTGTTCGCGCATCGCAAACCCGAACGCCTCTGAGTAGTAGAACAGCACGATGGAGCCGGCGAAGTTGGCGGCCGCGAAGATGGGATGCGTCACCAGCTGCGAGAACTTGGAGTGGATGAATATGAGCAGCCATTCGCGCACGCCGCGTGAACCGTCGTTCCTGGCGGGCAGGGCACGGAGCGCCAGTGTCACCGGTGCGCCGAGCACCAGGAAGATGGGGGCCACCATGGTCAGCGCCATGTGGTCCACCATGTGCGCCGAGAAGAGGATCCGGCCGTAAACGGCGGGCGGTCCGGACGTGATGTACGTCAGCACCGCCAGGCCGATCACCCAGTTCACGGTGCGGAACCACTGCCATTTGTCGCCGCGGCGGCGGACCTTGGCGACGCCGAGGATGTACGCCACCAGGCCGAAGATGACCACGGCGATCCAGAGCCAGTCGAGGCGCCACTCCGTGAGCCAGCGCTCAGGGGTCAGTTCCGGAGGAAGCTCGTAACCGGAGAGGATGAACGCCGGCGAGGCGTCGGGGGCGAAGCTGGTGGGCTCCGGCGGGGCCGAGCGGCTCAAGGCAACGGCGACTCCAGAGGTGGCTCCCATCACGAGAAGTTCCACGAGGACCAGCTGCCAGAGGACCCGGCGCGATGAAAACGCAGAACCCGTGCGGCCAAGCTGGGGGATGACCCACTGCCGGTGCATAAAGCCGATCCCGCCGAGGAACAGGGTGGCCGCCGACTTCACGAGGATCAGCTGGCCGTAGGCCGAGCCGAAGAGGTCGCCCCAGTTGGTAACCCGGATGCTGGCGTTGATCACTCCCGAGGCAAAAACCAGGACGAATGCGAAGCCGGCGAGGGCGGAGAAACGCCGCAGTGTGGATTCGGTGATGTCCGCGGCGGATCCCGCCTTTGTACCCGTCAGGATCCCGGACAGGAGTGCCAGCAGGATGATGCCGCCAACCCAGGTGCTCACGCCCACCAGGTGAAGGCCCAGGGAGTTGATGGCTCCTTCGTGGTCCGAGGAGCTGGACGAGTGGCCGATCAGTGCTGCGGGCACCAGGCCAACCAAAGTCAGGATCAGTGTGAGCGCAAGGCCACCCAGGGACCTGACTCCGAACAATGCCGTGGTCACTACGGCGGCGATGATGGTGACGGTGAGCCATGCCCTGCCGGTCTCGATGTCCGTCATGAAGTACACCAGGGCGCGGGTGAACTCGGCGTCCCCGGACAGCCCCTGCCCCGCCACGTCCGAATACGTAAGGACCAGCACGGCGATGGCGGAAAGCGTCCAGACGGCACCCGCGGCGGCGGCAATCGCCAGGGCCCGGGCGAACGCGGGGTGTTCCGGGGCCTCGCCGTCGTGATGCCGGGAGCGTGGGCCCGACGTCCTGGGCAGGATTCCGACGGCGAATATCAGTCCGCCGATGACGGCGGCCAGGGAAACGTTGTGGATGGCCTTGCTGACCGGTAGTCCCCAACGGACCAGGGCTCCGGGGTCTGATACTTCACGCGTTGCTGCTGCACCGGAAAACAGGAGAGCAACTGCCAGGCCAACAAACAGTGCTGCGAGTCCCGCCACCTGCCACGGCCGGGAAATCCCCAGGGCGCCAGCGCCGTTCAGCTGAGGGGCAGGCTGCGGTGCTGTGGGACGGGACTTTGCTGCGGAAGGCACCTATCCATTGTCCGCTACCGGCGCCCACGCGGCGAATCGGCTGAAGGCCAACCGGGCTCAGGCGGCGCAGCGACTCAGGGGGCGAAGCGGTCCAGGACGCTTCGGGTTAAAGCAGTGGAGCGGCGACCACATGGTCACCGCTCCACTCATTTTGCCGAAGAAGACTACTTCTTCTTGGCGACAGCAGCCTTCAGCTTGGAGCCTGCGGTCAGCTTGACGCTGTGGCCGGCTGCGATCTGGATGGTCTCGCCCGTCTGCGGGTTGCGGCCGGTGCGAGCTGCACGGTCGGTGCGCTCAACTGCGAGCCAGCCCGGGATGGTGATCTTCTCGCCGGCGGCGACGGAAGTCTCGAAAACCTCGAACAGTGCATCGAGGACGGAGTTGACGGCTGCCTGGCTGGTGCCGGCCTTGCCTGCTACCTCTGAAACAAGTTCACTACGGTTCTTAGCCATTGATGTCCTCCTGGACGGTCACGATTCTGGAGCCTGAACGCGGCATGCGTGCAAGCCACTGTTCGAAAACTTACCAGCTTGGGCCCGTGTGGTCCGCAAATTCCGCGTGTTTCCGCGACTTTTTGACTTAAATCACGGGTTTTTAGGGGATTCTGAGGGGAATTGCGCCCAGAGCGGACGCTCTCTCACTTCCTGCACCGTTTCAAGGAACGCTCTGGCAGTTGCTGCACCGTTTGGGCGGACGCTCTGGCAGTTGCTGCGTCTTTCCAGCGGACGCTCTCTCATTTCCTGCACCATTGAAGGAGCGCTCTGTCTGGTCATCGGCGGCCTTCGGGGAATGTTCTTGGTAAGGTCCGACGGCGGTGCGTGGCCGGGGTGCGTGGGCCAGGGTGTGGTGGGTGCCCGGCGGGGGTGTGGCTGGTGTGGCCGGCAGGGGCGCCCACGG
>NZ_QAIQ01000112.1 GCF_003061105.1 Arthrobacter sp. HMWF013 | reverse complement strand
CCTAGGAGACTGCTGAATAAGCGGGATGGTGGGCGGGCGGAACGCCACCAATGGCCGTCTAGCGGCGTGTTCTGGTCAGCACCCTTGGGTGCGACAACGGGGTCGTTCCGCCCGCTTGCGTACATTCTGCCTCAGATCTGGGGCGTCATCCAGCGATTTTTGTCGAGGACCCGGTCCGGCCAGCGGTTCATCCCAGCGCCCATGATCCCTGGTTCACTCTCAGTCCCAGGGCGAGTAGGCGGCGCAGGTTTAGTCCGGCTATCCGCAGCTGCAGCCAGGCGTTGTTCCGGCTGATGCCGCGGTGGGGAACGCGTCGGTTGCCGCGGGTGAGCCAGGCGATGGACCGCTCGACCATCGGCCGGTGCCTGCGGTAAGCGTCCCGGAAGGCCGGGTCCGCGGAGCGTTGACGGTGCTCGCGCTGCAGCGCGTCGTGTTCGTGGAGATCGAGCTTGCGTCCCCGCGGTGAGGCGGTGCACCGGTGCCGGAGTGGGCAGCCGGTGCAGGCGGCGCCGAACGTGACCCGCCGCTTGGCGGTGATGTTCCTGGTGATACCGTTCGGACAGGTCGCGGTGCCGGCTGCTTCATCGACGGTGAAATCATCGAGGGTGAACCCGCCTTCGACGGCCGGGCGCAGCGGCCAGGGTTTGATCACCGGGGTATGCCCGGTGCGGGCAAGGGCAGCGAGCATGTCCCCGGAACCGTAGGCCGAGTCGGCCAAGACGTCCACGCTGTTGCCGGCGATTGTAGGATCCATGCCGATCAGCCGCGCACCGACGGCACCGTCGCTGTTTTCCGGTCCCGAGGCCTTGGTCAGCTCCGCAGCGGTGATCAGCCCGGTATCGGGCTCGATGACAATATGGGCCTTGAATCCGTCCTGTTGCCGGGACTGGGTTTTGTGCGCGTGCCGGGTGTCCGGGTCGACGGTGGAGATCATCCGGTCCGGGGCGACCTTTCGTGCGATCCGCCACCGCCCGTCGGTCCCGTCCGAGTCCTCGGCCGGTTCCACGTCCTGCCCGGCGACCAGAGCCAGCAGCGCGTACGCGTCGGCCGCCTTGCCCTCCAGCGTTTCGGGATCGACCGCGGCCAGTAGAGCCAGCGCATCCGTGATCAGTGCGGAGATCAGCCCGTCTTTGGCGTCCTGGTCATCCCAGACGATGTCGGGCTTACCAGCGCGGGTGTAGTCATACCCCGTCGCGTGCGCGGCCAGCAGCTCCTGCCCGCCAGGGACATCACGGCCGAAGCGGCGGACCGCGGCGATTAGTTGCGTGATGGTGTCCTGTCTCGCGACCGCGTCATCCAGGACCGTTGAATCCACCGCCCTCCGGCGCTTGCCATGCAGGACCCCGGTCTCGGCGACGACCTCGGCGATGGCTTCCATGATCCGGTGAGGATTCCCGGAGGCGGCCAGACGTCGTCGCCAGTACGTCAGTGTGCTCGGGTGGAACGCGGTATCGGTCAGTCCGTACCCGCAAGCGGCCTTCCACCGCAGATCAAAGGTCAAAGCCTCCGCGGTCTCCCTGTCAGAGAGGCCCTGCAACGCCTGCAACACCAGCACCGAGCCGATCACCGGCGCCGGAACCGACGGCCGGCCCCGCCGCGACGGAAAGAGGTCCTCCATCATTGAATCCGGAAACAACCGCCCCCGATGCCTGGCCAGAAAAGCGAAGACACTGCCCGGAGCCAACAACTCCCCGGCCAGCGCCTCGACATCCAAATACCCGCGTTGCGCATCCTCGCGTCCCTGCATGAAACCAGTCTTAAATCCTGGTCCCGAAAATCCAGCAGGCACGCCACACTGCCGCCGATTATTCAGCGCACTCCTAG
>NZ_QAIQ01000009.1 GCF_003061105.1 Arthrobacter sp. HMWF013 | reverse complement strand
GTGTCAACCCGGGCGATGTCCGCGCAGGATTGAGCGAAAGGGAACGGAGACAGACCGAGATGGCCACCGACTACGATGCGCCGCGGAAGTCCGAAGAAGATCTCAACGAGGATTCGCTGGAGGAACTGAAAACCCGGCGATCGGACAAACCGACGGCAGCAGTGGAGGAGGACGAAAGCGACCTCGCCGCGGGCTATGAGCTGCCAGGAGCAGACCTGTCCGGGGAGGAACTCCTGGTGCAGGTTGTGCCGCTGCTGCCCGACGAGTTCACATGCTCCTCCTGCTTCCTGGTCAGGCACCGTTCACAGATCGCCAGGGAAAAGGACGGCCACTTCTACTGCCGGGAGTGCGAAGGCTGAGCCGCTGCCTACTTTGCCGAAAGGGCGGTTACCAGTTCGTCCGGCCGGCGGGACGAGGCCAGCCAGTAAGGGGTGCGGTCCGCGGGGTCCGTGATGTCAATCCGCACCACCGGATCGATCCAGCCCCGGATGCACAGGTAAGCGAGTCCGTTGAGCTTCGTCCCCCGTTGCGCGGTGGCTTCCTTGCCGCGGAAGGCCTCAACGCCGCCGATGTAGCGGCGTTCTATGCTGGCGCGGCCTACAGTCAGCGACTCATCGGTGACCAGAATGGTGGGCGTGGAAGTCAGCAGCATGGCGGCGATGATGGTGAACAGCACGCCCGCGGCGATGTAGCCTGCAGCCATACTGATCGGTGCGAAGACCAGGATGCCCGCGCCGGAGATCCCCGCAGCGATGATCCAGATCCAGATGTTCGGCCACAGCCTCTCCCGGAAGACCGCCGGGGTGCCGGCTGGGGAGGCGCTGGGGACAGGTGCGGTGGAACTGGGTTCGGGCATGCCAACAGCTTTCCACCTTTGCCTGGCTATTTCATCTTGGGTTCATCCGGGCGGCCCCGGTGATTCTAGGTGGGAACTGCGGCTGGGCATTAGAGTGTGTGACTGTGACTGACGAACTTGCCACTGTTGAATCTGCTGTCGAACCGGCTTCGGCCAGCACCGCGCCCGGCGCGGTGAAGGATGCTGCCGTATCGTACGGGGCCCCGACACTCCAGGTGCAGCTGAAAATGCTCGACGACGGCCTGGAGTTTCCGTCCTACGCCCACCCTGGCGACGCGGGTGCTGACCTGCGTGCACGCGAAGACGTGGTGTTGCAGCCGGGGGAGCGCAAGCTGGTGCCCACCGGGGTAGCCATTGCCCTGCCGGACGGCTTCGTCGCCCTGATCCACCCCCGCTCGGGCCTGGCCACGAAGCATGGACTGACGATCGTTAATGCCCCCGGGACGGTGGATGCCGGCTATCGCGGCGAAATTTCCGTGACCCTGCTCAATACCGATGCGCGGGACGCCATCGAGCTGCGGCGCGGCGATAGAATTGCACAGATGGTGATCCAGCGGGTGGAGTACGCGCAGTTTGTCCCCGTCAACGATCTCAGCGGGTCCGTGCGGGGAGCGGGCGGATTCGGCTCAACCGGCGGCTTCACCTCACCCGTAGCCTGATTCGCGCCTGTTTGGCCGGCCCGGCGCGGCTGCCCGTGGCGGCACAAAGAATTTCGGTGGCCGCCAGAATTTTTACAGCCGCCAGGCACTTGAACAGCCGCCAGGCACTTGAACAGCCGCCAGGCACTTTAACAACTAAGGAGACAAACCACATGGTTTTTGGGCTCGGCAGGAAATCCAAGAAGGACCAGGCAGCCGAACCGGATGAGGCCCCGGCCTCAGTGGAATCAGCCGATTCCGCTGACAAGGCTTCGGAGGACACCGCGCGCCGGGCAACAGGACCGTTTGATGTTTCTGAAATCTCCACCCGCGACGGCTATATCGACCTCGGTGCCCTGCTGATCGCCCCGAGCGAGGGGCTCCAGCTCCGGCTCGAAGTTGAGGAAGCCACCCAGCGTGTGGTGGCTGTGACCATGGACCTGAACGGGTCCAGCCTGCAGCTGCAGGCCTTTGCTGCCCCGAAGAGCGAAGGCCTCTGGGACGAAATCCGTGAGCAGATCGGCCAGTCCGTGGGAAGCCAGGGCGGGCAGGTTGAGCAAATCCAAGGCGAGTTCGGGTCCGAACTGATTGCCAAGCTGCCCGCCGGCGCGGCTGACGGCAGCCAGGGTTACCGGGTGGCGCGCTTTATCGGCGTCGACGGCCCGCGGTGGTTCCTGCGCGGAGTCCTGGGCGGCGAAGCAGCCATGGACCGTGCGGCAGCGGCTCCCCTGGAGGCACTGTTCCGCCGGATCGTGGTCATCAGGGGGGACAGCCCCATGCCCCCGCGTGATCTCCTGCAGCTCCGCCTGCCAAAGGACGCGAGCCCTACCCCGCCGCCTCCCGCACCGGAAGAGCCTGCTGCCCCGGAACTCCGGAAACCCGAGCGCGGTCCGGAAGTCACGCAGATTGGCTGATTCCCGCCAGGATCCGGCAGGTCCGTCAGACAGTGCCGGCGTGCCTGTCAGCCGCCTTCCGGAGCGCGGACGGGTGGTGTGCCACGGGCACATCGAATCAATCACCTACATGCCGGCGGACCAGAACGCCGCGTTTACGGCCATCGTCTCCGATCCGGACGCTGCCCGGTCCGGCGTGAAGCCACCGCCCGGCAGCCGGGGCCGCCTGCGGGTGGTCTGGCTGGGGCGGCGCAAGGTGCCCGGCATAGAAGCCGGGACGGAAGTCCGCATTGAGGGAATGCTTGTCCTCAGCCAGGGGCTGCCCACCATCTTCAATCCACGCTACGAAATACTTTCCCGCCAGGAGCACGAATGACCCCGTCCCAGCCCGATCAGTCCTCCGGCGCGGACCAGCCGCATGCAGCGGGGCAGGCCCGCCCGGGACAATCCGGCCCGGGACAGACGGGCACGGGACCGGCCGGCACAGAGCCTGCCTCCATGGCAGGCCTCGCGGAGGGCTACGCAGCCCAGGCCGGCCTGCACCGCACCCACGACGGCCGGATCGATGTCCTCAAGACTGCCGGGGGATGGCAGGGCATCGCCGAGAGCATTGTGCCCGGTCTGGTCTTCCTGGTCACGTTCACCCTGACGCGGGATCTGACACCGGCGCTGGTGGCTGCCCTCGCATCGGCGGCTGCCTTCACGGTGGTCCGCCTCATCCAGCGCCGCCCGCTGACCCAGGCCCTGGCAGGAGTGGTCGGCGTGGGCATCTCGGCCTGGCTGGCGAACACGACGGGCAAAGCAGAGGACTTCTACCTGCCCGGCTTCATCACCAACGCCGCCTACATCGTGGCAATGACCATCTCGATAGCCATCAAATGGCCCGTTGCGGGACTCCTGTTCGGCTTCATCCGCAATGAAGGCATGGACTGGCGCAAGGACCCCGTCCGCCTCAAGGCATACCGCCTGGGCACGTGGATCATCGTCGGTGTGCTGGTGCTTCGCCTGGTGGTCCAGGTTCCGCTGTACCTGATGGGAGCAGACGGCCTCGCGGCCCTTGCCACCACCCGGCTCATCATGGGTACCCCGCTGTACATCCTTGGCGTCTGGATCGCATGGCTGATCACGCGGCCGGCTCCGGCCGCCGATGATCAGCCTTCGAAGCCGTCGTCCTCCGGAGCCTGAGCCCCGGCTACCGGAACACTCTCCTGCGGTTGGGCGTCCCCGGTCGGTTCAGCTGACTCCGGGGACAGCAGCGCACGCAACTCGTCCTCGGCAGCGATCGTGGTGACGAAGAACAGTTCGTCCCCGCCGTCGATCACGTCGTCGCGGCTGGGAGTGATGGGCGCGTGGTCCCGCAGGATCGCCACCAGCGTGGAGTCCTCGGGCCAGCGGATGTCACCTACGGTCAGGCCAATGACATGGGAATCGTGCGGGACGGTGAACTCCACCAGGGAGGACACACCGGTCTGCAGCGTCAGCAACCGGACGAGGTCGCCGATCTCTACGGCTTCCTCCACCAGCGCGGTCATCAGCTGGGGGGTGTTGACCGCCACATCGACGCCCCAGGAGTCGTTGAACATCCAGTCGTTCTTGGGATTGTTGACCCGGCCCACCGTGCGCCCCACGCCGAACTCGGTCTTGGCCAGGAGCGAGACCACCAGGTTCACCTTGTCGTCGCCCGTGGCAGAAACCACGACGTCGGCCTCCTCCACCTTCGCGCCCTGCAGGGTGCTGAGTTCGCAGGCGTCACCGACCAGCCAGTGCGCGCCGCGCAGGCCACTGCGTCCGATGACCTCGGGCTTGAGGTCGATCAGCAGGATTTCGTGTTTGTGAGCCAGCAATTCCCTGGCGATCGAAGACCCGACGCTCCCCGCGCCGACTATGACAACCTTCACTACAACTCCTTGGCAGGTGCTTTGGCCAGGATCTGTGCGACCTGGGAACTGCGCTCCACGGGCAGCATGGCATGGACAGTATCGCCGTCCTGGTATGTGGTGGCGGTCTCGGGAAGCATGCCCTCGCCGAACCGGGTGAGGTATGCCACCCGGATGTCCGCGGCTTTTTCGATCTCGCTGACGCGGTGGCCGATCCACCCGGCGTCCAGATCCACTTCGGCGAGCACCAGCCGCCCGGACGGCTCGCGGAAGTCGCCGGCAAGGTGCTGCTCGGGAAGGATGCGGCGCAACACCTGGTCAGCACTCCAGCGGACGGCGGCCACGGTGGGGATGCCGAGCCGCTGGTAGATTTCCGCCCGGCCCGGATCGTAGATCCTCGCCACGACGTGCGGGACGTTGAAGGTCTCGCGGGCCACCCGCGTGGCAAGGATGTTGGAGTTATCGCCGCTCGACACGGCAGCGAAGGCGTAGGCTTCAGCCACCCCGGCCTGCTGGAGGGTGTCCCGGTCAAAACCCACGCCGGTGACCTTGCGCCCGGTGAAGCCCTGCCGAAGGCGGCGGAACGCACGGTCATCCTGGTCAATGATGGCCACGGAATGACCGGCATCCTCCAGCGTATGCGCCAGAGTCGCTCCCACCCGGCCACGTCCCATGATCACGAAATGCGCCACCGTATCTCCTCAACTTCCATAGCCCGTTGCTGCTGCTAGAACTCTACCGGCACGGCCATGGTTGCAGCCGCGCGGAGGCCGTCATGACATAGGCCGGGAATCAGACTAGCTTTGTGGAGTGCTGACAATACTGAATGCCGTAAAACGGGTGCTGGTGGGCAGGCCCTTCAGGAATGACAGGCTCGCCCACACACTGCTTCCCAAGCGGATCGCACTTCCCGTTTTCGCCTCAGACGCACTGTCCTCGGTTGCCTACGCGCCGGACGAAATTTTGCTCACGCTGGCCCTTGCCGGTGTCAGCGCCGTGGCTTTTTCGCCGTGGGTGGGCCTGGCCGTCATGGTGGTGCTGCTGACAGTGGTGGCGTCCTACCGGCAGAACGTACACGCCTATCCGTCCGGCGGGGGCGACTACGAAATCGCCAACGAGAACCTGGGCAAGTATGCCGGCCTGACCGTGGCATCGGCGCTTCTGGTGGACTACGTCCTCACAGTGGCCGTCTCGATGTCCTCGGCGGCCGCGTACCTCACCACGGCAGTGCCGTCCCTGCACGGGCAACAAGCCCTGATCGCCACCATCGGCGTCGTGATCCTGGCCCTGGTCAACCTCCGGGGCGTCAAGGAAGCCGGCACGCTGTTCGCCGTCCCCACCTACATCTTTATGGCCTCGATCCTCGGCATGACCGCAACAGGGATTTTCCAGGCAGCCACCGGCCAGCTGGGCCAGGCGCCGTCCGCGGACTTCACGATCGTACCGGCTCCCGGATTCGACGAAGGCCTGGTGGGCCTGGCCGGAGCATTCCTGCTGCTGCGGGCCTTTTCCTCCGGCGCTGCTGCCCTGACCGGGGTGGAGGCGATCAGCAACGGCGTGCCGAACTTCAAGACGCCCAAGAGCAAAAACGCGGCCACCACCCTGCTGCTGCTCGGTGTCATCGGTGCAACCATGCTGGCGGGCATCATCTACCTCGCCAACGCCACCCGGGTCCACATTGTGCTGGACCCGGCCACGGAGTTCCTCGTCGATGGCCTGCCACTGCCCGAGGGATACATCCAGAGCCCGGCCATCAGCCAGATCGCGCAGACCATCTTCGGCCCCGGATCCATCCTGTTCTACCTCGTCGTCGCCGCCACAGGCGTCATCCTGGTGTTCGCGGCGAATACCGCGTTCAACGGCTTTCCCGTCCTGGGATCCATCCTCGCCCAGGACGGCTACCTGCCGCGCCAGCTGCGCACCAGGGGTGACCGGCTGGCCTTCAGCAACGGCGTTCTGGCCCTCGCTGCCGGCGCGCTGGTTCTGATCCTCTCGTTCAACGCCGACGTCACCAAACTGATCCAGCTCTACATCGTGGGCGTCTTCATCTCCTTCACCCTCAGCCAGCTGGGCATGATCAGGCATTGGGGGAAGGAGCTGAAGCTGGCCAAGGACAAGGCCGTCCGGCGACGGATGATCAAGTCCCGGACCATCAACAGCATCGGTTTCGGCATGACCGCCCTGGTGCTGGTCATCGTCCTGATCACCAAGTTCGAACAGGGTGCCTGGATCGCCCTGCTGGCCATGGTGGTGCTGTTCCTGATCATGTGGAGCATCCGCATGCATTATGACAATGTTGCCAAGGAACTGGCCGTGGACGAGGACTCCTCCCCGCGCGCCCTGCCGTCCAGGGTCCACGCAGTCCTCCTCGTCTCACACGTGCGCAAGCCGGTCCTCCGCGCCCTTGCCTATGCCCGGGCCTCACGGCCGTCCCGGCTGGACGCCATCACGGTGGACATCGACGCCGAGGAAACCGCCCAGACGGTGGCCGACTGGGAAAAGCTCGAGATCCCCGTGCCGCTCACGGTGCTCACGAGTCCCTACCGTGAGACCGTCACGCCCATCATGGAATATGTGAAGAACATGCGCCGCGATTCCCCCCGCGACCTGGTGGTGGTCTACATCCCCGAGTACGTGGTGGGTAAGTGGTGGGAGCAGCTGGTCCACAACCAGACGGCTCTGCGCATCAAGACCCGGCTCCACTTTGAACCTGGCGTGATGGTGGCCAGTGTCCCGTGGCAGCTGAAATCATCCGAAGAAGCAAAGAACCTGCAGGATATTAGATGACCCCCGAAACACAGATCCCGTCCGCAACTGCCACGGCAGCCCCTCCTGAGCTGGTGCTCGACATCGGCCCGGTGGCCCACGGCGGCCACTGCGTGGCGCGCCATGATGGCCGGGTGATTTTTGTCCGCCACGGCATTCCAGGGGAGAAGGTGCGGGTCCGCCTGACGGACGCGGGCGACTCCGCCAAGTTCTGGCGGGCAGATGTTGTGGAGGTGCTGGAGGCATCACCGGACAGGACCGCGCACTTCTGGCATGTTGCTGACTCCGGCCGGTCTTGGAGCCATGGCCACCCGCCGGTAGGCGGGGCCGAATTCGGCCACATCTCCCTGGCCCGCCAGCGCGCACTGAAATCGGCGGTACTCGCCGAGCAGCTCCAGCGGCTCGCCGGCGTCGAACTTTCCCCCGATGTGGAGGCTGTGGGTGCGTCCCAGGAAGAGGGGACCGCGTACGACGCCGGCACTGGCCTCGCGTGGCGGACCCGGGCATCCTTCTCGGTCACCACGGGAGGAAAACTGGGCATGCACGCCCACCGTTCAGACCAGATCATCCCGGTCCGGGAAATGCCACTGGCGGTGGACGGCATCAACCGGCTGCGGTTATGGGACATCGATCTTCAGGGCATCGCGCGGGTGGAGGTGGCGGCGCCGTCGAACGGCTCGCGCCCGCTGGTGCTGCTCGCTCCGGCGCCGGGAACGAAACCCAGGCGGCTCAGTGCCATTGCCTCACAGCTCCCCGACGACGTCTCCGTCGCCACATTTGAACCGCTCACCGGGGAGGTAGGGCAGCTGCGCGGCCGCACCTGGGTCCAGGAGAGTGCCGCGGGCCACGACTACCGGGTCAGCGGCGCCGGATTCTGGCAGATCCACCGCGACGCGCCCGGGACACTTGTGGGGGCAGTCACACAATTCCTCCAGGGCGGCGGCTTCCTGGAACCCGGCTCGGTCGTGGCGGACCTCTACTCCGGCGCTGGGCTGTTCACGGCAGTGCTGGCGGATGCGGTGGGGGAGACGGGCTCGGTTCTGTCGGTGGAGGGGGCCCCGGGCGCCAGCCGCGACGCCCGCAAAAACCTCCACGGAGCGCCTCAGGTGGAGATCGTCCAGGGCCGGGTGGAGCGCATACTCCGCCAGAAACCGCGGAACTTTGATGCCCTGGTCCTCGACCCCCCACGGGCAGGCGCGGGCAAGGCAGTGGTCAACCAGTTGGTCGCCGCCGGTCCGCGGGCGATTGCCTACGTCTCCTGCGATCCGGCATCCTTCGCCAGGGACGTGGGGTACTTCCAGCAGGAGGGCTGGTCGCTGGCCGGGCTGCGGGCCTTTGATCTGTATCCGCACACCCATCACCTGGAGACGGTCGCATTGCTGACTCCGGGCCGCTGACACGGGAACTATTTCGACTACTATGGGCGGAGTAATCCCACGTCGCGCCCCGTATTTCGCGGCCGGCCTCCTGCAACTTTCTTAGGCCTGCACTAATTAGGCCTGCCTAACTAGCAAGCGGTCTACCGCGCGACAAAGATGAAACTGTTGCGAGAGGAGTCCTGCGATGAGCACTGTGGACAGCTTCGGTTCAAAAGGCAAACTTAATGTAGCCGGAACCGAATACGAAATTTTCCGGTTGAACTCCGTTGAAGGTGCAGAAAACCTTCCGTTCAGCCTCAAGGTATTGCTTGAAAACCTGTTGAGGACCGAGGACGGCGCGAACATCACTGCCGATCACGTCCGCGCCTTGGCTGGCTGGGATCCCAATGCCCAGCCCGATACAGAAATCCAGTTCACGCCTGCCCGCGTGATCATGCAGGACTTCACCGGCGTCCCCTGCGTGGTGGACCTGGCGACAATGCGTGAAGCAGTCAAGGAGCTCGGCGGTGACCCCAAGCGGGTCAACCCCCTCGCCCCTGCGGAAATGGTCATTGACCACTCCGTGCAGATTGACGCTTTCGGTAACTCCGGCGCACTGGAGCGCAACATGGAGATCGAATACCAGCGGAACGGGGAGCGCTACCAGTTCCTCCGCTGGGGCCAGACCGCGTTTGACGACTTCAAGGTTGTTCCGCCGGGAACCGGCATCGTGCACCAGGTGAACATCGAATACCTGGCCCGCACGGTCATGACCCGCGAAGTGGATGGTGCACTGCGCGCCTACCCGGACACCTGCGTTGGCACCGACTCGCACACCACCATGGTCAACGGCCTGGGTGTCCTGGGCTGGGGCGTTGGCGGCATCGAAGCCGAAGCGGCCATGCTGGGCCAGCCTGTTTCCATGCTGATCCCGCGCGTTGTGGGCTTCAAGCTGACCGGGTCCATCCCGGCCGGCGCCACCGCCACCGACGTGGTGCTGACCATCACCGAGCAGCTCCGCAAGCACGGTGTGGTGGGCAAGTTCGTCGAGTTCTACGGCGAGGGCGTAGCGGCTGTGCCGCTGGCGAACCGCGCCACCATCGGCAACATGAGCCCCGAATTCGGCTCCACCGCCGCAATGTTCCCGATCGACGACGTCACATTGGACTACCTGCGCCTTACCGGCCGGTCCGACGCCAACGTCGCCCTCGTGGAGTCCTACGCGAAGGAACAGGGCCTCTGGCACGATCCTTCCCGCGAGATCAAGTTCTCCGAGTACCTCGAGCTGGACCTGTCCACGGTTGTTCCCTCCATCTCCGGCCCGAAGCGTCCCCAGGACCGCATTGAGCTGACCGATGCCAAGGAGCAGTTCCGGAAGGACATCCACAACTACGTCGCCATCGAAGACGGCAGCGTGGACGAGTCCCTGGACGAATCCTTCCCGGCCTCGGACGCGCCGTCCTTCACGCACGCTGACTCGCACACCACTGAGACCAGCCGTGTTGAGTCCGCCGCGAACGGTGCCAACGGACGCCCGAGCAGCCCGGTCCACATCAAGACCGAAGACGGCCGCGAGTTCGAACTGGACCACGGAGCGGTGTCCATCGCCTCGATCACGTCCTGCACGAACACGTCAAACCCGTCCGTGATGCTCGCCGCAGCACTGCTGGCACGCAACGCCGTGGACAAGGGCCTGACGTCCAAGCCGTGGGTCAAGACCTCCGTGGCCCCGGGCTCCAAGGTTGTCACCGACTACTACGAGAAGTCCGGCCTGACCCCCTACCTGGAGAAGCTGGGCTTCTACATCGTCGGCTACGGTTGCGCCACCTGCATCGGCAACTCCGGCCCGCTGGACGCGGAAATCTCAGAAGCCATCCAGGCCAACGACCTCTCCGTGACCGCTGTGCTCTCCGGTAACCGCAACTTCGAAGGCCGCATCAACCCGGACGTCAAGATGAACTACCTGGCCTCACCGCCGCTGGTCATCGCTTACGCCCTGGCCGGTACCATGGACTTCGATTTCGACACCGACGCCCTGGGCAAGGACGAAGCAGGCAACGACGTCTTCCTCAAGGACATCTGGCCGAACCCGGTCGAGGTCCAGCAGGTCATCGATTCCTCGATCGACAAGGACATGTTCGCCCGTGGCTACGAGGGAGTCTTCGACGGCGACGCCCGCTGGAAGGCGCTCGACACCCCCGCCGGTGACACCTTCGCCTGGGATCCGAACTCCACCTATGTCCGGAAGCCCCCGTACTTCGATGGCATGAAGGCCACGCCGGAGCCGGTCACCGACATCACCGGTGCACGCGTCCTGCTGAAGCTGGGCGATTCGGTCACCACCGACCACATCTCCCCGGCCGGTTCGTTCAAGTCCGACACCCCGGCCGGCCAGTACCTGCTGGCCAACGGAGTGGAGCGCAAGGACTTCAACTCCTACGGCTCACGCCGTGGCAACCACGAAGTCATGATCCGCGGCACGTTCGCGAACATCCGCATCAAGAACCAGATCCTGGACGGCGTTGAGGGTGGCTTCACCCGCGACTTCACCCAGGCTGACGGCCCGCAGGCCTACGTCTACGACGCCGCCCAGAACTACCAGGCAGCCGGCACCCCGCTGGTGGTCCTGGCCGGCAAGGAATACGGCTCCGGCTCGTCCCGTGACTGGGCAGCCAAGGGAACCGCGCTCCTGGGCGTCAAGGCCGTCGTCGCCGAAAGCTACGAGCGTATCCACCGCTCCAACCTGATCGGCATGGGCGTCCTGCCCCTGCAGTTCCCGGCCGGCGAGTCCGCGGCCACACTGGGACTGACCGGAACCGAGACGTTCGCCGTTGAGGGTGTGACCGCCCTGAACGAGGGCACCACCCCCAGGACGCTCAAGGTCACGGCCACCGCAGAAGACGGCTCCACCAAGTCCTTCGATGCAGTTCTCCGCATCGATACCCCGGGTGAAGCTGACTACTACCGCAACGGCGGCATCCTGCAGTACGTCCTGCGCCAGATCTCCGCCAACTAGCCGGAATCTGAACCCAGGCAGCAACTCCCGAAGCCCCGGCCGGTCACCGACCTGCCGGGGCTTCGGCTTTGCATTTGAGCCAAGGCGTTAGAGTTAACAGGCACGTCTACCACCCGAAGGAGGGGTCATTGGGAATCTTGGACACCATCCGGAATCCGCAGGACCTGAAGGAACTGTCCCCGCAGCAGCTCGAAGAGCTGGCAGCTGAGGTCAGGAGTTTCCTGATCACCAACGTCTCCCAGACCGGTGGACACCTCGGCCCCAACCTTGGCGTTGTGGAACTGACCCTTGCCGTGCACCGTATCTTTGATTCGCCCAGTGACAGCGTGGTATTCGACACCGGCCACCAGTCCTATGTCCATAAACTCCTCACCGGCCGCCAGGACTTCAGCACCCTGCGCCAGCAGGGCGGCATGTCCGGCTATCCCTCCCGCGCCGAGTCCGAACACGACATCGTGGAAAGCTCGCACGCGTCCTCGTCCCTGTCCTGGGCGGATGGGATCTCCCGGGCCCGGCAGCTCACCGGGGAAGGCGACCGCTACGTCGTCGCCGTCGTGGGTGACGGCGCACTGACCGGTGGCATGGCCTGGGAGGCCATCAACAACATTGCAGCTGACAAGCGCCGGCGTGTGGTGATCGTGGTCAATGACAACGGCCGCTCCTATGCGCCCACGGTGGGCGGCTTCGCCGACTACCTGGCCTCGCTGCGCCCCACCATCGACTCCTTCCGGGCGGCGCCTGCCTACGAGGGCACCCTGGACTGGTGGAAAAAGAAGCTCCAGAACGGCGGACCCGTGGGCCAGTTCACCTACCGGAGCCTGCATGCCATGAAAAAGGGCATCAAGGACTGGTGGGCACCGCAGGGGATGTTCGAGGACCTGGGCATGAAGTACATTGGCCCGGTGGACGGCCATAACCTCCAGGCCATGGAGCACGCCCTTTCGACAGCCCGGAACTACGCCGGTCCTGTGATTGTCCACGCCATGACCGAAAAAGGCCACGGTTACGCCCCTGCCCGCGCCCATGAAGCCGATCAGTTCCATGCCGTGGGCATCATCGATCCCGAAACCGGCGAACCCACAGGAGCCTCCGGGGCGCAGTCCTGGACCTCGGTTTTCGCCGACGAGATCGCGGATATCGCTGACGAACGCGCCGACATTGTCGGCATCACGGGGGCCATGCTGATCCCCGTCGGCCTGCACAAATTCGCGGCGAAGCATCCGGACCGGGTGATCGACGTCGGAATCGCCGAGCAGCATGCCCTCACGTCCGCTGCGGGCATGGCCTTCGGCGGGCTCCACCCCGTGGTGGCCGTCTACGCCACCTTCCTGAACCGTGCCTTCGATCAGCTCCTGATGGACGTGGCTTTGCACAAGGCCGGCGTCACCATCGTCCTGGACCGGGCAGGCGTCACGGGACCGGACGGGGCAAGCCACCACGGCATGTGGGACATGGCCATGGTCCAGATCGTTCCCGGACTCCACCTTGCGGCCCCCCGTGACGCATCGAGGCTGCGTGAAGAGCTACGCGAGGCTGTGGCCATCGATGACGCGCCCACCGTGGTCCGGTTCTCCAAGGGGACCGTGGGTGCCGAAGTGGAAGCCATCGAGCGGCTTTCCGACGGCGTCGATGTACTGGCCCGCAGGCCATCGGGATCCACCGAAAACGATGTCCTGATTGTCAGCGTCGGTGCAATGTCCGAGCTGGCCCTGGACGTCTCCAACAGGCTCGGAGCCCAGGGAATCAGCACCACGGTGGTTGACCCCCGCTGGGTGCTGCCCGTGCGCCGGTCCATCATTGCCCTGGCCTCCCATCACCGGCTGGTGGTCTGCATCGAGGATGGCGTCAGGGCAGGCGGCGTGGGATCGCGGATCCGGCAGGAAATGCGTGCGGCCGGGGTTGATACTGCCCTGAACGAGGTGGGCCTTCCGGCCGAGTTCCTTGACCACGGCACCCGCAGCCAGGTCCTGGAACGCGTAGGCCTGACGGCCCAGCAGATAACGCACGACGTCGTCGCGCAGGTTTTGGGCACAAAGGTCCCGTTTGCGCGTCCACTGCCAGGCCAGGAGCACCCTACCACCGGCAGCCTCCCGATCCTGTGAGGGACGAAGACGCCCTCAAGTATCCCGGCGCCGTGGGGGACAATGCGCCGATCCACCTGAGCAGCACCACCCGTGTTCCGGCCGGGCTCGAACCGGGCCAGCTGGTAGTGGCCCGGAACAGGAAGTGGAACGGAAAAGCCCATTGGGTGGTCCCCGGACGGTACCTTGGCGAGGACAGGCACGGCTGGTGGATTTTCCAGGGGACCAACGAGTTCTGTTCCCGCCCGGGCGCTGCCTTCTACACACGGTCCGACGCCGTCCTGCTGGTGCCGCGGTCCGGTGACTGGGTTGCCACCTTTTACGACGAGGCCCACCCCAACGGGGTCAGGGTCTACGTGGATCTGGCGGTCGCCCACGAATGGACGGACATCAGGCCCGCCGTTACCGAGTTCCACGTCATTGACATGGATCTTGACGTCATCCGGATGGCCGGGCGCGGCGTCTTCATCGATGACCAGGACGAATTTGCGGAGCACCGCGTCAGTATGAACTACCCGGACCGGCTGGTGGAGGATATCCAGGTGGCCGCGGATGAGCTTTATCAGGCCGTCAAGGCGCAGCAGGCACCGTTCGACGGAACAGACGTTGAGTGGTTCACGAAGGGACGGTCATGAGCGGGATTATCAGGGTCTACAAGAAGGACGACGAGGCAGTACTGCACTTCCGTGAAGGCTGGTTCGATGAGGACTACAGCCAGTTCGTGATGAACTACGGCGTGGTGGGCCACCAGAGCAAGACCGAGGAAACCGATGTTCCCGACGCCGCTGCAGCTGAGGGACTGATGGATGCCTTTGCCGTGCAGTGCGCGGAGGACGGCTTCGCTGAAATTCCCGATGAGGAACAGTTCTGGGTTGTCGCCCAGTTCGCCCTCAAGACCAAAGAGGGTACCGACCGCGACCGTTACCTGGAGGAGAAGGCGAAGGACGCGCTGATCAGCCATCTTGCCTGGCGCGGGCTGGGCACAGTGGAGCGTTCGGAGTTCAGCGACTACAAGCTGAACATCTTCTGCCTCTGCCCCGAGGTAAACAAGGCCGTCAACGCGATCAAGGTCTGCGCCCGCGGGGAGGACCTGGACTTCACCAAACTGAGCATTGGCGCCGCGCCCTACAGCGAACCGGAAAACTTCAAGCTCAAGTACTCCGCAAAGCCGGCCAACAGCTTCAGCCTCTAGGGGGATTGCTTTGCCTGAATACCGCCGCCTGGGCAACTCCGGGCTCGCCGTCTCCGTGGTGGGGCTCGGCTGTAACAACCTGGGCCGGGCCAATACAGCCACCGAGTCACAAGCCGGTTCCGACGCCGTCGTCCAGGCGGCCCTGGCAGCAGGGGTGACCCTGTTCGATGTCGCGGACAACTACGGGCGCGAACCGGGACTCAGCGAAACGATGCTGGGCAAGGCCCTTGCCGGCAGGCGCGATGAGGCAGTGGTGGCCACCAAGTTCGGCATGAACGTGCGTGGCGCCAACGGTCCGGAC
>NZ_QAIQ01000111.1 GCF_003061105.1 Arthrobacter sp. HMWF013 | reverse complement strand
GCCCAGGACGCTGACCACTGAGACCACTGGCCATACGAAGCGCAGCCAGAGGCCGCGGATTTTCTGCCACGCCGGAGTCAGGGCGAGGGCTGCGGTGCTTGTGGCCTCGGCCCAGACGGCCGAGGGGTGCAGCCGGGTTGGCCGGCCGTCCCGGTGGAAGGGTTGCCGAAGCAGGTCAGCAAGCCGGGTCAACGGTGTGCTGCTGGACATAGTGGTGCCTTTGTTTGCGCTGGTCGGTGGTTGTCGTCAGGTCCGCAGGGACCGTCAGGCGTTGGCGCGCTGCTGCGGTGCGGCGACGTCGGAAAGGACCCGGGCGAGGACAGCCTCCGGGGTGGCGCCGGAGAACTCGGCCTCCGGGTCCATCACGAAGCGGTGGGTCCAGACAACCGGCGCGAGTTCCTTGACGTCGTCCGGCAGGACAAAGTTCCGTCCCTGGCCCGCTGCCCACACCTTGGCGGCCCGGACCATGGCGATGGCGCCGCGGACGGAGACACCCAGCCGGGACTCGGGCGCGTTGCGGGTCTCCTCGCAGAGCCGGGAAATGTACTCGAGCACCGCAGTGTCCACGTGAACTGTTGCGGCCAGGTCAGCCATGTCCGCGACGGCCTGGGTGGTGATCACGGCGGAGAGCTCCTTGGAGCGGTCCTTCAGGTTGGTGCCGCCCAGCAGCCGGACCGTGGAGGCGTGGTCCGGATAGCCGATGGAGGTCTTGATCAGGAAACGGTCCAGCTGCGCCTCAGGCAGCCGGTAGGTGCCCGCCTGCTCGATCGGGTTCTGGGTCGCCATCACCATAAACGGCCGGCCGGCCTCGTAGGTAACGCCGTCCACGGTGACCCGGGACTCCTCCATGACCTCGAGCAGCGCCGACTGCGTTTTGGGCGAGGCGCGGTTGATTTCATCAGCCAGGACGATGTTGTTGAAGATCGGGCCCTTGTGGAACTCGAACTTCTGGGTCTTCTGGTCATAGATGGTGACGCCGGTGACGTCCGAGGGCAGCAGGTCAGGGGTGAACTGGATGCGGTTGTTCGAGCCCTGGACGGTGGCTGCCATCGCACGAGCCAGCATGGTCTTGCCGGTGCCGGGAGCATCCTCAAACAGCACGTGCCCCTCGGCCAGCATCGCGGTGAAGGTCAGCCTGATGACATGTTCCTTGCCCAGCACCGCCTGCCCCACATTGGCGACGAGTTTCTCGAAAGTGCCTGCAAACCATTCGGCCTGCTCGGTGGTCATGGTCATGGAGTGGATCCTTTTGTTCGGGTTTCAGTGATCATCGTTTTGGCATGCCCCCGGGCGGGTTGCAGCCAAGGGAGACGGTGTCGCACCTGGCGTAGTTTCCAGCGGCGGCCCCGCTGGTCAGGTGGTACCAGATTCCCGACGGATTGTTGGACGTCTTGTACCAGACAACGTAGAAGTCGGTCTGCGCCGTGTAGCCGGAGTTGAACCAGATGCCGGGACTGACGCACTGGTCAGGGTTGGTGTTCCGGTAGCTGTCCGTACCGTAGCGGGGTTCGGTGCACGTACGGACGGCTGCGGAGACATCCCAGGACGTCGGCGCCGGCGGGGGCGGTTCGGCCCCGCTGCGTGAGGTGTCCTGTCCGATCCTGCCGGGCTGGTTGGCGCTGATGGCACGGACCCGGAGCTGGACTGTTTCGCTGTAGCCAACGGTCTTGGAGAACGACCGCTGATCGGTGTTCTGCCAGCCACCGCCGTCGACGCTGTACTGGTAGCCCGTCACTGGACGCCCGTTGCCGCTGGGCTGGTTCCAGGTCCACGAAACCGTCCTGTCCCCCACGCCGCTGCTGTTGCTGCCTGTCACCGTCGGTGCAAAGGCCAGGCCATAGGGGTTCACGGTGTTGGAAGCAGGGCTCGCGTCGCCCGCCGTGGAACTGCGGGAGGAAACAGCCCAGACCACAACGGCTGTATCCGTGCCGTTGGCGGCAGCCACCACTGCCCCGCCGGCGGGAATGCTTCCGCTGCCGCCGCCGGACGTCAGGCTGTACCTGTAGGTGATTTCGCTTGGTGCTGATCCATTGCGCTGGGCATCAGTCAGCGGGGAGAACCGGACGTCGATCTTCCCGCCGTCGCCGCCGGTATCCACGAGGGCCGCGGTGGGCGCGCCCACCATGCCCGGCTTGCCCACGGCCCGCACGGCCGCTGACTGTGCGCTGGTGCCGGACGTACCCGCCTTGTTCGTGGCCGACACGGTAAACGTGTAGCCGGACTCCGAATTGTCAACGGTGACGTTCTGCGATGTCCCGGAAACCTGCTGGGTCGCCACGGCGGCCCCTCCCCTGAGCGTCGTCAGGGTGTAAGCCGAGACGGCATCACCGTTGTTGTTCGGCGCCGTCCACGTCACGTTGAGCTGGCTCTGGGTACCCACGGACGGCGCCGCGGCCGCAGTAGGAGCAGCCGGCGTGGTGGGAATGCCTGCCGGTACTTCAGCTGCCGAGTAGGCGCTCCATTCGGACGGTTCCTTGGCGTCATTGCGGGCCAGGACACGGACCTTGTAGGACACCCCGTTCTGGAGTCCCTTCCAGACGTAGCTGACCGCAGTCAGGTTCTGGATCTGCGCGTTCTGGCCAGCCGGCGGCGGCGAAATTTCCAGGTCGTAGGACTTGACCGGGGAGCCCTTGCTGGCCGGCGCCACCCAGTTCACGGACAGCTCCTTGTCGCCGAACTTCAGCCCTGGCGCCAGCGGGGTATCCGGCTTGACGTCGGGCCTGATTTCCGCCGACGCGGGGGAACGGTCAGATTCGCCGAACTCGTTGGTGGCCGTGACCTCGAAGTGGTACTTGGTGTTGTTGACCAGCCCGTTCAGGGTGCAGGTGTTGGCGGGGCAGTCCTGCTTGAAGCCGGATTCGCCGTACACCGTGTAATTGGTGATGGGTGAGCCGCGGTCTGCGGGCGCCGTCCAGTTGAGCAGGGCCGTCTGGTCCCCCACGCTCTGTGCCTGCGGTGTGGTGGGCGCCAGCGGCTCGTCCTTGACGGTGAGGCGGATGCGGGCCGTTGCCTGCCGTGAGGCTTCCCCGGTTTTGTCCGCCACCGTGTAGGACACCACCATGGAACCGGAGAAGCCCGGGGCCGGTGTCACCACGATGGAGTCGCCGGCCAATTCCACGTTGCCGCTGCCGGTTTCGGTCGCTGCCGAAATGATCTTCAGCGCCGTCTCGGGGAACGGGTTGGAGTCGTTGGCCAGGACATTCACGGTGACCGGTTTCCCGGCCGCCGCGCTCGGCTCCAAGTCATCGTTGGCCACCGGCTTGGGCCGGTTGGAAGCCGTGACAGCCAGCTGGTAGCTGGCGGTGGCTTCCAGGCCGCGGGAGTCCTTCGCCGTGATCTGGACAGCGCCTGATGTGCCGGTTGACGTTGAGCCGTCAACGGAGGTCTTGAGGGTCTTTCCGTCGATCCTGGCGTTGAAGCTTGCAGGGCTGCCGCCGACGAGTTCGTACTTCATGTTTTCGAGGTCGTCCCTGTCCGGGTCCGACGTCAGCCGGCTCAGGTCCAGTTCGGCAGACTCGCCCTTGGGCACCTCAAGGTTGGCGCCCAGGAGGGTGGGGGCATTGTTGCGGTTTGGATCGGGCAGGACCTTGGTACGGATGCTGAGGGTTGATTTCAGGCCCTGGGGGTCGTCCGGTCCGGAGCCGTCAGTGACTTCGAAGCTCAGCGAGCCGGGTCCCACGTAATCGGCACCCGCGGTGTACTTGAGCGAGGTGGCGCTGCCTCCGGTGGGGTCGCCGCCGTCGGCCCCGATGAGCTTGATCCGGTCAGTCTGGGTGATCCGCGGGGAGCGTCCTTCCCGGACCTTGACCCACTCGTACAGGTCAACCGTGACGGACTGGCCTGAGATCACCTCAATGACTTCATCCTTGGCCAGGGTGGGAACCTGCTGCCCGATGCCGGGCACCCAAATGATCGCGGTGGACTTCTGCCCGTCCACGTCCTCCACGGTGTACGGGATGAGCTGCGGCTGCTCGGCGAGGTCCACGATCATGGTCCCGTCCGCGCCGGGCCGGGCCGTGGTGGCCTCGGTGCTGATCTTCAGGTTTTCGCCGACGCCGTCGGGGTCTTCGTCGTTCTTCAGGACCGGGACGTCCACGGCGGTCTTGCCCATCGTCTGGGCGGAGGTTACGCGGTCGTCCCGGGCGATCGGCGCCTTGAGCGGCACGTCGTTGTCCACCACCACACGGATGGCGGCCTGGGCGGCAGCGCCGCGGTCATCCGCAATCGTGTAGCGGACGTTGACGGTCCCGGCGGCGCCGGGGGCCTGCAGGATGATGCGTCCGCTGGTCTGGCTGACGGTCGCCTGCAGGGCAGCATCGGCTTCGATGCCGTCGGTGAGGATACGGATCTGGTCGCCGTCGGGGTCGGTGTCATTGCCTGTCGCGTCCACGGCGATCTGGCGGCCCGGACGGACCCTGACTTCGTCGTCCACGGGCGTGGGGTTCTGGTTGGTTTCGCCGCGTGGGGCGATGCCCACCGTCACGGTGCCGGTATTGACGGCGCCCTGGCGGTCCACCACCTTGTACCGGAACGTGTCGGTTCCTGCGCCGTCGCCGGCTGCCGTGAAGTCGATGAAGTTGCTGCCCACCGTGGCAGTGCCCATGGCAGGGGTGCTGTCGATGCCGGTCAACTGCACCGAGTCACCGTCAGGATCAATGCCGTCCAGCGGTACCGGGATCCGGACCGTTCCGGCGGCCACCACGCGGGCCGTCAGGTTCGGCGGCTGCGGGCGGGAGTTCTGGGCACCTTCGAGGGGAAGGACGTGGATGGTCACCGCGGCCGCGCTCTTTTGGCCCTGCGGGTCCACTGCGTTGTAAATGGCACGCACGGTCTTGGGCTGCGGGCCGGCGATGAAGCGAAGCGTGTTCTCGGAGACGAAGCTTTTGCCGTCCAGTTCGTCGACTGCCTGGGGAAGGACGGGGTCGACGCTCAGTTCCAGGCCCTGCGGGTGCGTATCGTTCTGCAGCACCGGAATGGTCACGACGTCGCCGACGCGGACGTTAACTTCGTCAGGCTTGGGCTGGGGCGCTTCGACGACGGCGGGAGCCGGGACGGGGACCACGGAGACGCTGCCGGTGGCTGACTTCTTGCCGTTGGACATCGTGTATTCGAAAAGGAACGGGTCCTTGGTGCCCAGGACATCGGTGATGCGCAGGACGCTGTGGTCGATCACGCTGACCGAGGCAGTGG
>NZ_QAIQ01000726.1 GCF_003061105.1 Arthrobacter sp. HMWF013 | reverse complement strand
GTTGCAACTCCCAAAATTCTGGGTGTTGCAACGACCGCTAGAACCCGCCAGGCGCCCCGCCCTTCATTCAATCTGTTGTGGGATCAGTGCCCGGGAACTGCCTGGAAGCTCTGCGGAAGCTTCATGCCGGTCTCATCCATGACATCGCGGAGACGGTCCGGATAGTCGGTGATGATTCCGTCAACGCCGGTGGCAATCAGGGACCTCATGGTGGGCTTGTCGTCCACCGTCCAGGGGATGATCTGCATTCCGGCCGCGTGGGCGCGCTCCACCATGTCCGCGGTGACGTACGGAACGTAATTGGCGTCCAGGACGGTGCCGTTCTGCGGGGTGCCGTGCACCGGCGAGATGGCGTCGAAACCGAGGTGGTGCGCCGCGTTGACGAGGTCGCCGCCGAAATCGTCGGAGTCAATGCCACCGAGCCATGGCGAACTGCCCGGCTGGCCGGCCTGCAGGAAGTCCTTGTTGGTCAGGGCAACAGTGCGGATCTGCGGGTCACGTTGCTGCACGAGGCGGAGCGAACCCCAGTCAAAGCTCTGGATGGACACGCGGTGCTGCATGTTCGCGGCCTTGATCTCCCGCAGCGCGACGTCCACGAACTGTTCACGCGGTGCTGTCTGCTCCGGTGCCCCGGCCTCGACCTTGGTTTCGATGTTGAATTTCACCTGGCTGGCGCGGTAGGAATCCACGAGGGTAAAAAGCTCTGCCAGGGTGGGCATTTTCTCGCCGGGCGCGGCCTGCTGGCCAGGGAACTGCGGCAGGGTGCGCGTTCCGCAATCGAGGCTCCGGACCTGTTCGAACGTGAGGTCCTTGATGTACTTTCCAACGTACGGGAACAGCGGGTCCCCCGGCGTGACCGGGGCGGTGTCGGCGCACTTCTTGTCGCTGATCCTGCGGTCGTGCGTGATGACTTCGCGCCCGTCCTTGGTGATCTGGAGATCAAGTTCAAGGGTGGTGACGCCGGTTTCCAGGGCCTTGGCGAAGGCGGGCAGGGTGGACTCGACCGTGAGCCCTATTCCGCCCCGGTGGGCCTGGAGGTCGAAATGGTTGTCTCCGCCCTGGGGGTTGGTGTCCGCAGCCATGGCGTGGGAGGGGATGGCGAGCAGCAGCGCTGCGCTCTGTACGGCAGCGCCCAGCTTCGTCGGGGTGTGCATGTGGTGTTCTCCACTCTGGTGGTGTGCAGGTGCACGTGCCACCGTGGTGGGCGCCGGCCAACAAGCGGCCACCCCTGCCCGACATCAGCCTTAACCCCGGTTGAACGTCCGGTGCCGTCAGGCCTGCTTGCGGATCAGCTTGTGGTTGGCGGCCTGTGCCACGGGCCGGATCACGATCTGGTCCAGGTTGACGTGGTGCGGAGCGCTCACGGCATACCGTACGACGTCGGCTACGTCCGCGGCCGTCAGGGGCTTCTCCACACCCTGGTAGACCTTCGCGGCGGCCTGCTGGTCGCCGAGCCGGTTCAGCGCGAACTCCTCGGTGTGGACCAGCCCGGGGGCCACCTCGATGACGCGGATGTTGTTCTCAGCTTCCTCCAGCCGCAGCGCCCCGGTGACGGCATGCTGGGCGAACTTGGCAGCGTTGTAGCCTGCGCCGCCCTCATATGCTGCCAGTCCCGCAGTGGACGTCAGGTTCAGGACGGTGCCCTCGCCGGTGGCCCGGAGCATGGGCAGGAATGCCCGGGTGATCTTCATGGTGCCGAGAACGTTGACCCGGTACATCCATTCCCAGTCCTCGGTGTTGGCCTCCCCCACCTGGTCAGCACCCCGGGCGCCGCCGGCAATGTTGATCAAGGTGTCCACACCCCCGGCTTCGGTGACGCGGGCGAGGAGCCGGGCGACGTCGTCGTCCTCTGCGATGTCAGCGGGGATCGCGACGGCGCCTGTTTCCGCTTCCAGTGCGGCCAGCCGTTCCGCGCGCCGGGCGACGGCGAAAACCGTCCAGCCCTGGGCTGTCAGGGCGCGGACTGTTGCCTCGCCGATGCCGGTGCTGGCTCCGGTGACTACTGCTGCCTTTGGTCCTGTTTCGTTGCGTGAATCTTCAGTCATGGCAC
>NZ_QAIQ01000725.1:1414-6100 GCF_003061105.1 Arthrobacter sp. HMWF013 | reverse complement strand
CTGTACGCAGGTCCATCAGGGCCAGGCGGTCGGCAGCGTCCGCGCCGACGGCGAGGGTCGGCGTCGTCAGGTAGCCGGGGTCCGGGGCTCCCGCCGCCGCAAGGGCGGCCACAAAAGCCGGCCACAGGCTGGACGCCTCGAGCATCAGTTCGAGGAGATCTTCCTCCTGGTAGTGGAGTTCACTGACCGGGGCGAGCATACCGGCCGCCGCCCAGCTGGCGCCCTGCCCCGGGGCGTCGTCGATCACGGCCACAGAGCGGCCCGAGCGCCTCGCTTCCCAGGCAATGCAATGGCCGACGACTCCGCCGCCGATCACCGCCACGTCGGCATGGATCGTCTGCTCAGCGTGAAGCATCAAGGGGTTCCTTCCCTACGCCGGTACTAGCCGGATCAGGTCAAGCGGTCGGCTCTGATGCCCTCTCAGCCCGGCAGCTTTATGACGGCTGCTACGGGCTCCCGCAGTACCCGCCCAGTTTAGGGGAATTAGGCTGGCTTCCATGAACGTGACTTCCGCACCCTCTTCCAGCACATCCGCCGCCGGCTCCACACCGGATCCCGCCAGCGGCCTCCCCGTCAGTGCCAGGCTCTACCTCTGCACCGATGCACGCCGGGACCGCGGGGACTTTGGCGAGTTCGTCGAAGCGGCGTTTGCCGGTGGCGTGGACATCATCCAGCTCCGTGACAAGGGGATCGAGGCGGCCGAGGAACTGGAACTTTTGGCGGTGCTCCGGGCGGCAGCCGAACGCCACGGGCGGCTGTGGGCGGTCAATGACCGGGCGGACATTGCGCTGCTTTCCGGCGCGCCGGTCTTCCATATCGGGCAGCAGGATCTGCCGGTGGCATCGGCCCGCTCGCTGCTTGGTGCGAACGGGCTGATCGGGCTTTCCACGCACACCACGGAACAGGTGGAGGGCGCCCTCCGGCTCTCGTCCGCCCTGTCCACGCCCGACGGCGGCCTGGACTATTTCTGTGTCGGTCCGGTGTGGGCCACACCCACCAAGCCCGGGCGGGCCGCCGTCGGCCTTGACCTGGTGCGGTACGCCGCCGAGGCGGTACGGGCGGCCGGCGGCGAGCAGGCCACCGTACCGTGGTTCGCAATCGGTGGAATCGATCTGGACAACGTCGAACAGGTGGTGGCTGCCGGGGCAGGCAGGATTGTGGTGGTGCGTGCCATCACGGAGGCTTCCGATCCAGCCGCAGCGGCCGCAGCGCTCCTGGCAGCCCTGGACGCGGGTGCCGCCTGATACCGGCTGCCTGAAAACCCAGCCACCGGCCGGTCCAAGGCGTGCACGATCCGCGAAAATCGGGCTAGTCTGATTTTTGTGTCACATCATCGTCTGGCTCCCTACGTCCGCGAACACACCAACGCCCTGGAAGCGGCTCTGAGTGCACTTCGGACTGAGCTGGAGCTGCCGGGACCCTACCCGGAGGAGGCGGTCCGGGACGCCGAGGCCGCCGTCGCCTCACACGAACTGCCTGAAGCGGACCTGACACACATCGAGTTCCTCACCGTCGATCCGGCATCGTCCACGGATCTTGACCAGGCACTGTTCATTGAGCGTGACGACGCCGGATACCGCGTCCTGTACGCCATCGCCGATGTCCCGTCCTTCGTCCGCCCCGGAGGCGGCCTCGACGCAGAGACCCGCCGGCGTGGCCAGACGTTCTACGCTCCCGACGGCCGCATCCCGCTGCACCCGGAGGTCATCAGCGAGGGAGCCGGGAGCCTGCTTGCCGGCCAGCTTTGCTCCGCCTTCGTCTGGGAGTTCGAACTGGATGACGCCGCCCAGGTCTCCTCCGTGGCTGTCCGCCGGGCCAGGATGTCCAGCCGGGCCAAGCTCTCCTACAAGGGTGTCCAGGCCGAGCTGGACGCCGGCTCGGATAACCCGGTGCTGCAGCTTCTGAAGGAAGTGGGGCTGAAGCGCGTCGAGCTGGAGCGCCAGCGCGGCGGGGCAAGCCTGAACATGCCTGAGCAGGAAATCGTCCAGCTGCCGGACGGCGGCTACCGCATTGCCGCGGCACCCCAGCTTCCGGTGGAGGACTGGAATGCCCAGATATCCCTGATGACAGGGATGGCCGCCGCCCAGCTCATGCTTGACGGGAAGGTGGGGATACTGCGCACCATGCCCGCCCCGGACGAGAGATCACTGCGCCATTTCCGCATCCAGACCGAAGCCCTGGGCAGACCGTGGGACGGAAAAATCACCTACGGCGAATACCTCCGCAGCCTCGATCCGACCGACCCCCGGCAACTGGCCATCCTGCACTCCGCCGGCATGCTGTTCCGTGGTGCCAGCTACACGGCATTTGACGGAACAGTTCCGGACGATGCCATCCAGTCAGCCATCGGCGCCGCCTACGCCCACACCACGGCACCGCTCCGGCGGCTGATCGACCGTTTTGTCCTGGTGATCTGCGAGGCCCTGAGCAACGGCCGGCCTGTACCCGACTGGGCGCGGGAAGCACTGCCGTCCCTGCCGGAGATCATGGCGGGCTCCGATCAGCTGGCAGCCCGGATGGAGCGGATGGCGCTGGACACGGTGGAGGCTGCCCTGCTGGTCAACCACATCGGTCAGGAATTTGATGCGATTGTGATTTCGGGTTCCAAGCCGCAGAAGGATAACGGGAACGGAAAAAACGGCAATGGCAAGAACGGGAACGGGAACGGTAAGAACGGGAACGGCCCGTCAGGCGTCATCCAGATTGCCGAACCTGCTGTGACGGCCCGGTGTGCGGGGGACCTGGAATCCGGCACCAAGGTCAGGGTCCGCCTGATCTCCTCGGACATCGCCACCCGTGAGGTCCATTTCGAACTGCTGGCCTAGCCCCAGCACCGGTTTGACGTGGCCAAAGCCGGTATTCGGGGTCGGTACGGCTAGACTGAAGAAGTAGAAATGGATGCCCGGTCGTTGATTTCCTTGATTTTGAATTCAACAAGCCCGCCCCTACGCGATCTTGAGATGTACCCGTTGGTCACCAGTGCCAGCATTTAGATAGCCCGCGATCGGCTTCCACTGGATTTGCTTGCGCGCTTCGAGCGTGCTCCGGAACGGCCTCCCGGCCGGCCCGTTGAGCATGCAGCGCCAATGCCCAAATGAATAAGGAAACTCCCCTGTGAGTGAATTGCATACCCACCAGCTGCTGACTGACGACGCCGGCATCGAGACGATCGAACCTGAAGAGACCATCATCTCGGATGAGAAGCCGCACGAGATCGAGGAGAAATCCTTTGCGGACTACAACGTCCGCGCCGATATTGTGCAGTCCCTGGCCGACGCCGGGATCACGCACCCCTTCCCCATCCAGGCCATGACCCTGCCGGTGGCACTGTCTGGCCACGACATCATCGGCCAGGCCAAGACCGGCACCGGCAAGACCCTCGGCTTCGGCATCCCCGCACTGCAGCGCGTAGTGGGCCCGGACGACGCCGGCTTCGATAAGCTCGCCGTCCCGGGCGCGCCCCAGGCCCTGGTCATCGTGCCCACCCGTGAGCTGGCCGTGCAGGTAGCCAACGATCTCCAGACTGCGTCCCGCAAGCGCAACGCCCGCATCACCACCATCTATGGTGGCCGTGCGTATGAGCCCCAGGTCGAAGCCCTGCAGAAGGGCGTCGAGATCGTGGTGGGGACCCCCGGCCGCCTGATCGACCTCTACAAGCAGAAGCACCTGAGCCTGAAGAACGTCAAGATCGTCATCCTCGACGAAGCCGACGAGATGCTGGACCTCGGCTTCCTGCCCGACGTCGAGACCCTCATCGCCGGTACCCCTGCGGTCCGCCAGACACTGCTGTTCTCCGCCACCATGCCCGGCCCCGTCATCGCCATGGCCCGCCGCTACATGACGCAGCCCACCCACATCCGGGCCGCCGATCCCGACGACGAGGGCCTCACCAAGCGCGATATCCGCCAGCTCATCTACCGTGCCCACAGCATGGACAAGATCGAAGTTGTTGCCCGTATCCTGCAGGCCCGCGGCCGCGGCCGCACCATCATCTTCACCAAGACCAAGCGCACCGCAGCCAAGGTGGCAGAGGAACTCGTGGACCGCGGCTTCGCCGCCGCAGCAATCCACGGCGACCTCGGCCAGGGCGCCCGCGAGCAGGCCCTCCGCGCGTTCCGCAACAATAAGGTGGATGTCCTCGTTGCCACCGACGTCGCCGCCCGCGGCATCGACGTCGACGACGTCACGCACGTGATCAATTACCAGTGCGTGGAAGACGAAAAGATCTACCTGCACCGTGTTGGCCGGACCGGCCGCGCGGGCAACAAGGGCACCGCGGTCACGTTCGTCGACTGGGACGACATGCCCCGCTGGGGCCTGATCAACAAGGCCCTGGGCCTGAGCGTCCCCGAGCCCGTGGAGACCTACTCCTCTTCACCCCACCTCTACGAAGAGCTGGATATTCCGGAGGGAACCAAGGGGCGTCTTCCCCGCAACAAGCGCACCCTGGCCGGCGTTGATGCCGAGGTCCTGGAGGACCTGGGCGAAACCGGCAAGAAGAACACCCGCAGCAGCGGTCGGGACAGCAACACACGGACCGGCGGCAGCCGCGAAGGCGCCCGCGAAGGTGCCCGCGACACCAGCCGCGACCGCGTCCGGAGCTCCCGCGGCACCGGCGATTCAGCCGGCCGATCCGGTGAGCGCCGCCGTCGTCCGTCCGAGTCCACACCGGCGGGGACCGGTCCT
>NZ_QAIQ01000725.1:0-1404 GCF_003061105.1 Arthrobacter sp. HMWF013 | reverse complement strand
CCCGCCGGAGCCGGACACGCACCCGGCGCCGCAACGGCGAAGTGGTGGCGGGTGCCGACAACGGCTCGCAGCCCGGCAGCACCGAGGCCTAAATCCCTCAATGACTGACACCGTCTGGGCGCCGGACGGCAGCAACCTGGTGGTTCACGCGGACAACGCGGAGTTCCTCCCCTCGCTGCCGGACGGCGCCTTCACACTCATTTACGTGGATCCGCCGTTCAACACCGGCAGGGTCCAGAAGCGCCAGGAAACCCGGATGGTGCTCAACACCGATGGTGACGGCGACCGCGTGGGCTTCAAAGGGCGTTCCTACGACACCATCAAGGGCGCACTGCACCGGTACGACGACGCGTTCAGCGACTACTGGTCCTTTTTGGAACCGAGGCTGGTGGAGGCCTGGCGCCTGCTGGCCGATGACGGCACGCTATACCTGCACCTGGACTACCGGGAAGTACATTACGCCAAGGTCATGCTCGATGCCATCTTTGGCCGCGAGTGCTTCCTGAACGAGATCATCTGGGCTTACGACTACGGTGCGCGCGCCAAATTCCGCTGGCCCACCAAGCATGACAACATCCTCGTGTACGTCAAGAACCCGGCGAAGTACCATTTCGACAACGCCGAGGTGGACCGCGAACCGTACATGGCACCCGGCCTGGTCACACCCGCAAAACGCGAACTCGGAAAGCTGCCCACCGATGTCTGGTGGCACACCATCGTCTCCCCCACGGGCAAGGAAAAAACCGGCTACCCCACGCAGAAGCCCGAGGGCCTCATACGGCGTGTGGTGGCTGCGTCAAGCCGCCCGGGCGACTGGTGCCTGGACTTTTTCGCGGGTTCGGGGACCCTCGGGGCTGTAGCGGCAAAGCTGGACCGGAAGTTTGTCTGCGTGGACCAGAACCAGCCGGCCATCGATGTCATGGCCAAGCGGCTGGGTGAGCGCGCGGAGTTCGTTTCGTTCCGTGCTGACGAGCTCCCGGCCGGCTAGCGGGAAGTTAAGGGCGCACCACAGGTGTGCCGGTGGCGATCTCCTCGATCCGGGCCAGAACCTCGGGCGTCGTCAGGTTTTCGCCCAGCAGGTTCGGTTTGCCGGTGCCGTGGTAGTCTGATGAACCCGTGACCAGGAGTCCGTGGCGTTCAGCGAGTTTGCGGAGGAAGGCGCGGCCCTCAGCAGGATTGTCGCGGTGATCGATCTCCAGCCCTGCCAGGCCGGCGTCGATCATTTCCCGGTAGGTGTGCTCCCCCACGACCCGGCCACGCGCTGAAGCCACCGGGTGCGCAAAGACAGGAACACCGCCGGCAGCCCTCACAAGTTCGACGGCGGTGGCGGGATCGGGGGCGTAGTGCTGGACAAAGTAGCGCGAACGCGAGGTCAGGATCGATGAGAAGGCCTCAGCCCGGTCC
>NZ_QAIQ01000724.1:4812-5652 GCF_003061105.1 Arthrobacter sp. HMWF013 | reverse complement strand
GCGCCGGATCGTGGCCCTGCGCGTGGTGATTGCTTTGGTTGCGATCGGGAACCTGCCACTGTTCCTGCTCTCCAGCGGCTGGTGGATCTACGCCGTCTCCCTGACTCTCGTGGTCGGTGTCCACCTGGCAGTTTCCTGGCTGAACCGGCACGAGCCCAAGGTCCGCCAGCGCCAGATGCTTGAGCTGCACATGCACCGTGAGAAGAGCGCGAACTACCGCAAGGTCCGCGACGCCGTGAAGTACATGATCGACACGCCCAGCCGGATGAACGAGCACCTTTACCTCGAACTGCTGGCAGCCAAGCGCGTGGCGCTGAACCTCGCCCACGGGACCGTTGCGCTGCTGGACACCAGCGACGACGCCGCCTGGAAGGTGCGCATCGTCCGCGAAATCAAGGTCGCCGTCTAACAGGTTTCCAATACAACGTACGACGCCGGCGCTCCCCTTATGAGGGGAGCGCCGGCGTCGTCGTTTGAGAGACAGTCCGTTCCCGGCCCAGTCAGGAACCGGGGCCCTTAGGCGGGAAGCTGAACGACCTGTCCCTCGAACACCAGGTTGGGATCGGCGATGGTGTCCAGGTTGGCGTCAGCCAACTGCTGCCAGCCGCCGGCGATGCCGAGTTTTTCCGCAACGATGCTCAGCGTGTCACCAGCTTCCAGCGTGTACGTCTCGCCGCTGAGCGCCACCGGGGCGGCGTGCTGCGGAACCGTAACCGGCGCGGTCTGCACGGGCGCGGCCTGCACCGGAGCGGCCTGTACCGGCACGCTCTGGACCGGAACGCTCTGCGGTGCCACCGCCGTCGTGCCTCCTCCGCCGCTCAAACCGAGCTGCGCGGCGCA
>NZ_QAIQ01000724.1:0-4802 GCF_003061105.1 Arthrobacter sp. HMWF013 | reverse complement strand
TGCCCGTGTTGGTGGCCCAGTTGCCGCCGCTCTCACACTGTGCCAGGGCGTCCCAGGTTGAGGTGCTCGCTGCGTTGGCTCCCGTGGCGGACAGCGCAAGCCCCGCCATGGAAATGGCAGCAACAGTTGCTCCGCGGCGCGCGACAGTACGGATAGTGGTGTTGTTCATGGTGTTGATGCTCCCGAAGGCCACCTGCGCTCGGTCCGTCCCCGGACGTTATCGCGCCACTGCCCGCCCCTGACGAATAGAGGTCATTTTCGGTGTCTGCCGGCCGGGCAGTTCTGGTGGAGGCAGCACCGGGCATTCATCGGCCCGCCTGACGGGCCTGCATTTCACGCTAGGACATCATGGCGGGGATATCAAACGGGGGTGCCGGCAAGAGTCTGGGCTGGTGGCGGGCTGGTTGCGGCCCGGGGAAGTGCCGCCGCCAGGTAGGGCGCGGTGCGGCTGTGGGGTGAACGCGCGACGTCGGCCGCGGTTCCGGCGGCGACGATCCTGCCGCCGGCGTCCCCGCCCGACGGCCCCAGGTCAATGACCCAGTCCGCGGCGGCCACCACCGCCATCTCGTGCTCGACCACCACCACGGTGTTGCCGCTGTCCACCAAGCCGTGGAGCTGGGCCATCAGCAGCTCGACGTCGGCCGGGTGGAGCCCGGTGGTGGGTTCGTCGAGGAGGTAGAGGGTGTGGCCCCGCTGGGCACGCTGCAGTTCGGTGGCGAGCTTGATGCGCTGTGCTTCGCCGCCGGACAGCTCAGTGGCGGGCTGACCCAGCCGGAGATAGCCCAGCCCAACGTCCCGGAGGCTCTTCAAGCTGCGGGCGGCGGCAGGAATTCCGGCAAGGAACCCGGCCGCGTCATCCACGGTCAGCCTCAACACTTCAGCCACATTCTTGCCACGGTAGGTCACCTCCAGGGTTTCCGGGTTGTAGCGTGAACCGCCGCACTCGGGACAGGGACCGTAGCTGCCCGGGAGGAACAGCAACTCCACCGCCACAAAGCCTTCGCCCAGGCACGTCTCGCACCGCCCGCCAGCTACGTTGAAGGAGAACCTCCCGGCCCCGAACCGCCTGGCGCGCGCCTGCTCCGTGGCGGCGAATTCCTTGCGTACCGCGTCGAACAGGCCCGTATACGTGGCCAGGTTGGAACGCGGTGTGCGCCCGATGGGCTTCTGGTCCACGGTCACCAGCCTGTCGATCCGTTCCGCTCCGCTGACCGGCCCCACCGACAACGGTGTCGCCGGGCCTGCGTCATCTGGATCTGCCGGCTGTGCGGCCCTGCCCGAGGCTGCAGCCTTTGCCGAGGGTGCAGGCTTTGCCGAGGGTGCCGGGTGGTCCTTCAGCCCGGATCCCACCACTTCACCCAAAACATGGCTGACCAGTGTGGACTTGCCCGAGCCGGACACTCCCGTGACCGCAGTCAGGACGCCCAGCGGGAACCGCGCATCAACGTCCCTGAGGTTGTGGCGGCTGATGCCGGCCAGCTCCAGCCAGCCGTCCGGCTCCCTGATGCTGTTCGCAAGAGGCGCGCGGCCTCCTTGTGATCCGCCGCCGCCGTCGGGCGTGTCGCTCTCGTGGGGCGCGCCGACGTCGGGCACTTCATCGTTGAACAGGAACGGGCGCGTGACCGATGCCTCGATCGCCGCCAGCCCGGCAACCGGCCCGCTGTAGAGCACCTCGCCGCCGCCCTCGCCGGCCCGGGGACCCACATCCACCAGCCAGTCGGCGCGGCGGACCACGTCCATGTTGTGTTCCACCACGAAGACGGAATTGCCGGACGCTTTGAGCTGGTCAAGGACCGCCAGGAGCGGCTCGGCATCGGCAGGGTGGAGGCCGGCGGACGGTTCGTCCAGCACGTAGATCACGCCGAACAGGCCGGACCGGAGCTGCGTGGCGATCCTCAGCCGCTGCATCTCGCCGGGGGAGAGGGTAGGGGTGGCGCGGCCCAGGGCGAGGTATCCCAGGCCAAGATCCAGGAGCACGGTGACGCGGTTCAGGAGGTCCGCGGTGATGGCCACAGCTACTTCGTTGTCCTCCCCGGACGTCTGCTTGCGGGACGCGGTTCCGGCCTTCTTCAGGCCGGCGGTGGGGCGGATGATCTCGGCCAGTTCCACCATCGGCGTCGCGTTGAGCTCGGCGATGGTCCGCCCGGCAAAGTACACGGCGAGGGCGTCGGCCGTGAGCCCGGTGCCGCCGCAGAGCGGGCACGGCCCGGACTCCATAAACGCCAGGACACGCTCGCGCATGGCAGCGCTCTGGGAGTCCGCCAGGGTGTGCAGGACGTAGCTTTTGGCGCTCCAGAAGCGGCCCTTGTACGGCTTGGCAACACGGTCTCGCTCCGGGGTGACTTCCACCACCGGCTGTTCCTCGGTGAACAGGATCCAGTCGCGCTGCTTCTTCGGCAGTTTCCGCCAGGGCACGTCGACGTCGTAGCCCAGGTGGCTGAGGATGTCGCGGAGGTTCTTGCCCTGCCAGGCGCCCGGCCAAGCGGCGATGGCACCGTCGCGGATGGTCAGTGCCGGGTCCGGAACCAGAGATTGCTCGCTGACCGTGTGCGCGACCCCCAGCCCGTGGCATTCCCGGCACGCGCCCGCGGCGGTGTTTGGCGAAAAGGCGTCCGAGTCCAGCTGCGCGGCACCTGCAGGGTAGGTTCCGGCGCGTGAAAACAGCATGCGCAGCGAATTGGAGAGGGTGGTCACCGTGCCCACGGTGGACCGGCTGCTGGGTGCGCCCCGGCGCTGTTGAAGCGCGACGGCGGGTGGCAGCCCCGAGATCATCTCCACCTTGGGATTGTGGCCCTGCTGGATGAGGCGGCGGGCGTAGGGGGCCACTGATTCGAAGTAGCGCCGCTGGGCTTCGGCATAGATGGTGCCAAAGGCGAGTGAGGACTTCCCGGAACCGGAGACTCCCGTGAACGCCACGATGGAGTCGCGCGGCACATCCACGTCCACATTCCGCAGGTTGTTCTCCCGCGCGCCCCGCACACGGACAAAGCCGTCCGCGAGGTGGCCGGAACCGGCGTGGGATGAAAAGTCAGCCTGCTGAGCATTGTGCATCGATCGACTCTAGCCGCGATGCGGCCGGCGGGCGATATCCTGACCGGATGAACACCTTTGCCGACGCTACTGCTGCGCCTGAGACCATAGCTCCCGAAGAGTTGACCGAAGAAGAGTTGACCGAGGCCCAGCCGGCAGAGGTGCTGCGGCCCCTGACCGTCGCCGAGCTGCACCTGCACATCGAGGGCACCCTGGAACCGGAGCTGATCTTTGAACTGGCCGCGCGCAACGGCATCACCCTCCCGTACGCGGACCTCGACGAGCTGCGCGGACGCTACGAGTTCACCGACCTGCAGTCCTTCCTTGACCTGTATTACGCCAACATGGCGGTGCTGCAGACCGAGCAGGACTTCGCCGACATGACCCGCGCGTACCTGACCCGTGCCGCCGCGGCCGGCGTCCGGCACGCGGAGATCATGATGGACCCGCAGGCACACCTGTCCCGCGGCATCCCGCTGGAGACCTGCGTGAACGGCGTGGCTTCGGCCCTTGCGACGTCCGTGGAGGACTTCGGTATTTCCACCCTGTTGATCGCCGCGTTCCTGCGGGACCTGTCCGAGGAATCCGCTCTGGAGGTCCTTGATGCTCTGCTGGCCATGGACGCTCCGATTGCGGCCATCGGCCTTGACTCGGCGGAGGTGGGCAACCCGCCGTCGAAGTTTGAACGGCTGTTCGCCAAGGCCCGCGCAGCGGGCCTGCGGCTGACCGCCCACGCAGGCGAGGAAGCGCCGCCGTCGTACATCATCGAAGCGCTGGACATCCTGGGCGTGGAACGGATTGACCACGGCATCCGGTGCATGGACGATCCCGAACTGGTGGAGCGACTCGTTGACGAGCGGACGCCGCTGACCGTGTGTCCGCTCTCCAACGTCCGGCTGCGCGCGGTGGACACGCTGGCGGACCACCCGTTGCCGGCAATGCTTGCCGCGGGGCTGAACGTATCGGTGAACTCGGACGATCCGGCCTATTTCGGCGGGTACGTGGATGAGAACTTTGCCCAGCTCAGGACCGTGTTCGAACTGTCCGAGTTCGACGTGGTACGGCTCGCCGCCCATTCCATCAACTCATCGTTCGCTTCCGAGGAGCGTAAAACGGAGCTCCTGAACGAGCTGAACGGCGTATAGCTCCACGCCGCCCGCTCACTTAGACTGGTGCACAGGCGTGTCCGGGAAGCGTCCGGCGGTACCCAGTTACCAGCGCGCAGGGTTGAGCAAACAGCCCCTTTCCGAGACCCCTGCCTCAGTTCCGGCGTAATCCGCGTCATAGATGGTCACGACACGCAGAGTTAACCATTTCAAGTCGCGCGATTAACAAGCTGTTGGCAGGATGCCTAGAGACCGATCGCATTACTCAAGGGGAATCATGGCCAAGTCCACCGCAGATAACACCAACCTCCGACTCAAGACCGTACTGAACGTCCTGACCGAAGGCGTGTGGTCCGGCGACACGTTGAACGCCGGGGAGGTCCTGGCGGAAGCCACCGCCCGCGTGCCGTTCAGTGACCACGAGGCGGCGTTGCTTACCGGCGGCATTCCCCGTGGCCACAAGGCGCTCACGTCCGCCACGGCGAAACTGGTCAAGGCAGGCTGGCTGGTCAAGGGCCGGTCAGGCTGGACCATCACCGAAGACGGCATGCGCGCCACCGTTGCGTTCCCCGATGCGGCGTCTTTCGCTGCAGCGCTCGACGCCGGCACTCCGGTTCCGGCCGACGTCGCGGTTCCTGCGGCGCCCGCCGTCCTGCCCGCCAAAGC
>NZ_QAIQ01000723.1 GCF_003061105.1 Arthrobacter sp. HMWF013 | reverse complement strand
GGCCGGATGATTGTGGAAGCCGGCAAACGCGGCTGTGTCCGCGAAGTCATGATCCTGGCCGCAGCACTGACCATCCAGGACCCCCGCGAGCGCCCCACCGACAAGCAGCAGCTCGCTGCCGAGAAGCACGCGCGGTTCCGGGACGAAAATTCCGACTTCACCGGCTTCCTTAATCTCTGGAACTACATCCAGGAGAAGCAGCAGGAGCTCTCCTCCACCCAGTTCCGCAGGCTCTGCCGGACCGAGTTCATCAACTACCTCCGGGTACGCGAATGGCAGGACCTCTTTGCCCAGCTCCGGCAGCTCGCCCGGCCGCTCGGCATCAGCCTGGACAACAGACGCCTCGCCGACCCGGTGGGCAATCACGAGGGAATCCATATCAGCCTGCTGTCAGGGCTGCTGAGCCACATCGGCATCCTCGACGAACGCAAGCGTGAGTACGCGGGCGCGCGCGGCAGCCGCTTCGCGATCTTCCCCGGCTCGGCGCTGTTCAAGAAGTCCCCAACGTTTGTGATGGCAGCGGAGCTTGTGGAGACCAGCCGCCTCTGGGCGAGGGTCGCCGCAAAGTTCGATCCGGTCTGGGCTGAGCAGGTGGCGCCGGACCTCGTCAAGCGCAGCTACAGCGAACCGCACTGGTCCACCAAAATGGGCGCCGTGATGGCGTACGAAAAAGTCACCCTCTACGGCGTGCCCATCATTCCCCAGCGCCGGATCAACTACAGCCGCGTGGATCCGGTCCTGGCCCGCGAGCTGTTCATCCGGCACGCCCTGGTGGAAGGCGACTGGAAAACCCACCACAAGTTCTTCCACCGGAACCGGGCCCTCCTCCTGGAGGTGGAGGAACTCGAAGCCCGCATGCGCCGGCGCGGCCTGCTGGTGGACGACGAAACCCTCTTTGAGTTCTACGATGCCAGGCTCGGCCCCGAGGTGGTGTCCGAACGCCACTTCGACAAGTGGTGGAAAGAGGCCCGGCAGAAAAATCCCGACCTCCTTGACTACGACAAGTCACTCCTGCTCAGTGACGACGCCAATGACCTGGACGAGTCCGCGTACCCGAAAACCTGGCTGCATAAGGGCTTCGAGCTGCCGCTGACCTACGAGT
>NZ_QAIQ01000110.1:2874-5943 GCF_003061105.1 Arthrobacter sp. HMWF013 | reverse complement strand
GTCCACATCCTCGCGGAGGGCCGCAAACAGCTGCGAACCCGCCGGCTCCGCGACCTGGAGGCGGTTGATGTCAGTTACTGCCGGCGTGGTGGGCACTGCCACGAACGCCACCTTGCTGATGTCGATGTCCTTGAGTCTATTGCCGATGGTGACCAGGGAAGGGACCGAGGCCAGGCCGTTATCCACCGTGAGGTTCTGGGTCACAACGTCGGCGATCTTGAGCATTTTGGCGGGGTCCGACAGCGTTCCGTCGTCCTTGATCTTGCGGGTGAGGGACGACAGGAAGCCCTGCTGGGCCCTGATGCGGCCGAGGTCACCGCCGTCGGCGAAAGCGTGCCGGGTGCGCAGGAAGGCCAGTGCCATTTCGCCCTGGACCGCCGAGGTGCCCGCCGGCAGCCGAAGCTGTGAATCGGGATCGTAGACGGCGTCGCTGATGCAGACGTCCACCCCGCCCACGGTATTGGAAAGTTCCTTGACGGCGTTGAAATCGGCCATCATGAAGTGGTCAACTTCCAGGCCGGTCAGCTGGTTGACAGTATCCACGGCGCAGCCGATGCCTGCTTCCGCCATGGCTTCATTGATCATGATGCCGCTGCGTGCCGGGTACACCTGCTTGGTCTCCGGGTCGGTGCACTGGGGGATGTCCACCAGGAGGTCGCGGGGGAAGCTGATGACACTGACCCGCTTGTTGTCCGCCGATATGTCCATCAGCATCATCACATCGGCCTTGCCATAACCGGTCGACTCGTCCACGCCACCGTACTCGGAGTTCTTTCCGTCCCTGGTGTCCGAGCCCAGGATCAGGATCTGCATCCTGTCAGTGGAATCGTTGGTACCGGTTCCGTTGCCATCGCCGGCGCTGAGGGGAGCGGTAGTGATGTTCGACTGCAACCGGAAGTACCAGTATCCGGCGAACCCCAGGCCACCGACCACCAGTACGGTCAGGACAGCAGCCGTCACCTTCAGCCACGCGGGCATCCGCCGATAGGATCCGAGGTGGCGTGCGACGCCCACGGCAGAGTCATCCGCGTGCCGGGAAACCGGACCGTTTCCCGCTGACGGATCAGCTCCGTACTCGCGATTGTCGCGGCCTCGCCCCATGTGGTGTACCTTCCTCTGAATTCCAAATCCGGTCTATTTTAGTTGCCCATGCTGGGAACTTCCCGGTGACCGGCCCGGGCAGGAGAATTATGACCGGGTCAGAACCCCAGCTTGACCAGCTGTTTGGGGTCCCGTTGCCAGTCTTTTGCCACCTTCACGTGGAGGTCCAGGTAGATCCGGGCGCCGAGCAAAGCTTCGATTGCCTTGCGTGCGTTGGTGCCGACCTCGCGGAGCCGGGCACCGCCTTTGCCGATAATGATGGCCTTCTGGGAAGGACGTTCCACATAGAGATTGACCCGGACATCGAGGAACGGCCGGTCTTCGGGCCTTCCCTCACGCGGGACGATCTCATCGACGACGACGGCCAGCGAGTGCGGCAGTTCGTCGCGGACGCCTTCGAGTGCAGCTTCCCTGATGAGTTCGGCGATCATCACCGCTTCCGGTTCGTCCGTCAGATGGCCGTCGGGATACAGCGGGGGCGACGCCGGCATATGGCCTATCAGCACGTCGGCCACCGTGCTGACCTGGAAACCGTCAGTGGCGGAGACTGGAACGATGTCCTTCCAGCCGTCCTCCCCCAGGACTTCGCGTCCGAGCGCAGCGACAGCGAGCAACTGCTCGGTCAGCCCCTGGCGGTCAACGGTGTCCGCCTTGGTCACGATGGCGATGACCGGCTTGTTGCCGATGGCAGCTAGCTGGGCAGCAATGAATTTGTCGCCGGGACCGATCTTTTCGTTGGCGGGCAGGCAGAACCCGATCGCGTCAACCTCTGCAAGGGTGTCCGCCACGAGGTCGTTGAGGCGTTTGCCCAACAGCGTGCGGGGGCGGTGCAGGCCCGGGGTGTCCACCAGGATCAGCTGCGCGTCGTCGCGGTGGACGATCCCCCGGATGGTGTGCCGGGTAGTCTGCGGCTTGGCGGAGGTGATGGCAACCTTCTGGCCCACCAGGGCGTTGGTGAGGGTTGATTTTCCTGCGTTGGGGCGCCCTACCAGGACGGCAAAACCTGCCCGGTAGCCACCGAAGTCCGGGGCGGCCGGGGTCTGGCTGGCCGGTGGTTTATTTTTCTTGTTCACGTGGAACTCCCTGCTGGGTTGCTTCGGCCTCGTCGAGTAGGTCTTCAAGGTCAGTGTCTACTGTTGGTACGGGTGCGGCAATGATATGGCTGACCCGGTTGCGCCGGCCTTCGAGCCTTTCGGCGCGAAGGGAGATGCCATCCACGTCCACGCTGCTCCCCACGATCGGGACACGGCCCAGGGCCTTGGCCAGGAGGCCGCCCACCGTATCCACTTCGTCGTCGTCGAGCTCAATGTCGAACAGTTCCCCGAGGTCGTCAATGCTCATCCGGGCGCTGACCCGATAGGACCCGTCGCCCAGGGCGACGGCCTCGGCACTTTCGGTATCGTATTCGTCCACGATTTCGCCGACGATTTCCTCGATGAGGTCCTCCAGTGTGACCAGACCGGCTGTGCCGCCGTATTCGTCGATGACGATGGCCACGTGGGTTGATTCCTTCTGCAGTTCCCGGAGCAGGTCGCTGACCGGCTTGGATTCGGGGACGTACCGCACGTCGCGGGCCAGTGCTTCAACCGGGGGCTGTTCGTCGTCGGGTCCGAGTTCGTGCAATATCGCCGCGACGTCCTTCAGGTACACAATCCCGAGGATTTGGTCCGTATTGTCGCGGATCACGGGCATCCGGGAATAGCCGGAACGAAGGAAAAGGGACATGGCCCGCCTGAGGCTTGAGCCGGCGTCGATCGTCAGGATGTCCGTGCGGGGCACCATGACTGCGCGTACCAGGGTATCGCCGAAGTCGAAGACGGACTGGATCATTTCCGCTTCCGTGTCCTCGATCATGTCCGATTCTGACGCGCGGTCCACCAGTTCGCGGAATTCCTGCTCGCTGAAGAACGCTTCGTCTCCTGCCGGCGCACCCGGCGCAACTGCACTGCCCAGTGCCACGAGCCATCC
>NZ_QAIQ01000110.1:0-2864 GCF_003061105.1 Arthrobacter sp. HMWF013 | reverse complement strand
CCCCAGCAACGCCATGATGCCTGTAGCCGCCAGGCCTGCAAGCCACACGTTGTCCAGCAGGCTGTGCAGCAGGACCGCCACGGCAACTGCGGACGCCATCTCGAACCAGACCCGCCAGAACCGCAGCGCCCGGATGTGGGCTACCGGCTGGGCGAGAATGCGCTTCATGGCGCTGCCGCGGCTCTTCAGGAGTGCGTCTTCGGCGTCGTGCCGGGGAAGGAAAGTAAAGGCGGCTTCAGCCGCGGTCAGGAGTGCCGCCGTACTGAGGAATGCCAGGGCCATGCCAACAAGGAGCAGTGGCGTCACTGCGTGGTCTCGGCGGGTGCGTCTTTGCCGGTGAATCCTGAAAGCAACTGGCGCTGGAGGCCGAACATCTCTTCCTTCTCCTCGGCCTCGGCGTGGTCATACCCGAGGAGGTGGAGAATCCCGTGGGTGGTCAGGAGCAACATCTCATCCTGCAGGGAATGGCCGGCGTTCTTAGCCTGGGCCTGGGCCACCTGGGGGCACACGGCAATGTCCCCCAGCATCCCCTGCGGAGTGGGACGGTCCGGCGTGCCGGGTGTCAGTTCATCCATCGGTACCGAAAGGACGTCGGTGGAGCCTGGCTCGTCCATCAGTTCAATGTGAAGCTTTTCCATGGCAGGTTCGTCCACCAGGAGGATCGACAGTTCAGCCTGGGGATGGATGTACAGCTGCTCGAAGATGTACCTGGACAGGGCCACGAGCTCTGCCTCGTCCACCTGGACGCCCGACTCGTTGTTCACCTCGATGCTCATGCGTGTTCCCCCCGTTTTTCGCGACTGACCGAATGCTTGACTTTGTTCCGCTGGACGTCATCCCACAGGCTGTAGGCGCGGACAATGTCACCCACGAGGCGGTGGCGGACCACATCCGTTGAGTCCAGGACCGTGAAGTTTACGTCGTCGATGCCCTGCAGGATTTCTTCCACAATGCGCAGCCCGGAGCGGGTCCCGAAGGGCAGGTCCACTTGGGTGACGTCGCCGGTGACAACCATTTTGGAACCGAAGCCCAGCCTGGTCAGGAACATCTTCATCTGCTCAGGCGTGGTGTTCTGTGCCTCGTCCAGGATGATGAAGGCGTCATTGAGGGTGCGCCCGCGCATGTACGCGAGAGGTGCCACTTCGATGGTGCCGGCGGCCATCAGCCGCGGGATGGATTCGGGATCCATCATGTCGTGGAGTGCATCGTACAGCGGACGCAGGTAGGGATCGATTTTGTCGCTGAGAGTGCCGGGCAGGAAGCCCAGCCGCTCACCCGCTTCAACGGCGGGCCTGGTCAGGATGATCCGGCTGACTTCCTTCTGCTGCAATGCCTGGACCGCTTTGGCCATGGCCAGGTAGGTCTTGCCGGTACCTGCGGGGCCGATTCCGAAGATGACGGTGTTCGCGTCAATCGCGTCAACGTAGTTCTTCTGGTTGAGGGTTTTGGGCCTGATGGTCCTGCCACGGCTCGAAAGGATGTCATGAGTCAGGATGTCCACAGGATTCTGCAGGGACTGGCTGCGCAGCAAGGCCACCAGCTGCTGTAGAACGGCGGGGCTGATGACCGTGCCGCGGGCTACCAGGCCGCGGACCTCGTGCAGCAGGCGCATGATGCGGGGCACTTCCGTGGCCGGACCGCTGATGGACAGCTCGTTCCCCCGGACATGGAAGTTGACGGAGGGGAACTGTTCTTCGATGAAACGCAGGGCCTCATCATGACTGCCGAGGGATTGGACCATCTGATCGGAGTTATCGAAGAGAACCACCTCCGTCCGGACACCGGGAAGTGAATGGGGGAATTCTCCGGCGGCGCGGTCGGTGTTCAGCCGGCGCTTTCCGTTCGCTGATTCAGTCATGGTGCTGGCCCGCAGGCCCGTGGTCCCCTCCAGTTCGAATGTTTATGCCGGCGGCGGCTGCTTGAGCGGCTGTTGCCGAGTACGCAGGAGCCAACGGATTCCTTCCATCTTACGCCAGCAGCCACTCCCTGGCGGAGCCCACGATGCCCTCCGGACAGGCGGCTGGGCCTGCGATTCGGAACTGCATTGGCGTCATTAGGTATCAACTTCATATCGGGCTCATATCGTTCCCGTTGCAGTTGGGCTCCGGCACCCGCTTCCGGTCTTGTGGCAGAACCCTCTATGCCATGCTGGAAATCAAAGCCGTCCGGGGACCGGCTCAGGGGGCCCACGCCTCACTATTCACTTTCAGGAAGGACAGGGCCACCAGAGTGCCGGACACAGCGATGACCCTTACTGCCGGACGTACCGCGCGACGGTTCCGTCTGCGCGCAGTTATGGGTTCCCTTGCTGCCCTCCTTTTGCTCAGCGGCTGCATCGCCGAGCCCGGCTCCGAAGCCACCCTGCCGGGAAACTCCACTGCCGCCGCAGCCGGCTCGCCCGGCGTCCCGTCCACCAGCGCCCCGCTGGAGACCACGCAGTCCTCGAACAAGGCTCCGGTCTATTGGCTTGGCCGGAGCAACGGCAACGTTTTCCTTTACCGGGAATTCCGCGACGTGCCGGAACAGGAAAATCCTGTGACACGTGCCCTGCGCGCCATGATGTCCGAGAAACCGCTGGACCCGGATTTTTTCACTCCCTGGCAGAACCCGGAAAAACTGGCATCGTCCATCTCGGGCAAGAACGTGATCACCGTGGACCTCTCCGAGGACGCGTTCAACAGCAATCTCGACGCCGACATGGCTGTCCGTGCCGTCCAGCAACTGGTCTACACGGCGACGGCGGCGGCCGCCAGTTCCGGACTGATCGACTCGGGCCAGCAAATCCAGGTCCGGGTGCTCGTGGACAGTCACACGGACTACGTTGCGTTCGACCACGTCCAGCTGGGCGCCCCGATGTCCCGTGC
>NZ_QAIQ01000722.1 GCF_003061105.1 Arthrobacter sp. HMWF013 | reverse complement strand
ACCCGACGAAGCCGCCAACAAACAGGCGGCATGATTCCCGGGACGGTTCAATCTGCTTAGGATGAGCAACGGCGCCTAACGCCGAAACGATGACCATTCAAGGGGACAAGTGGACCAGTACGCAGTACCGCAGATTATGACGGCCTTCATTAGCTCCGATGGCAAAGAATGGCAAGACGAGTATGGGGCGGTGACGCCAGTAGCAGGGCAGTTCATCTACCGAGGAACCGGGGATGGCTACCAGGCTTACAAAATCGCCGAGGTCTGGCTCATCGAGGAGAAGCGCGGGCCCGTCACACATGGGCTTACAGCTTTCGTGGATCCCGTGGACGTGATGGAAACTCGGCTCGGCCAGTACTCACCGAAATACTACGAAACTGGGGGTTTCTAGACGTGGCAGAAAAAGACCGTAATAACGCGCTGGGACTAATGCGCCGGTTGAACGAATCAGGGCAATCCAAAGTCATGGTATCCACTGAATATCCACAATGGCTCGTTATTGCTGTATCGCAAATCTTGGCCCTAATCGGCGATGATGAGGTCGTTACCTGCGGTCATGATTTGACGGATTACGATTTTTCCCGAGTTCTGGACGATTCAGCCGATACTGCCGAAGGCAAGATCCAAGTTCTTACAGAGAACTTACTGGTGGTGTCAGAGTTTGCGGCTCCTAACCAGGCGAAAACCGTAGCAATCCCGCTGCGACAAGTAAGTTGGATAGCCATAACCGCCATCCGCCACGCGCTCCTAGTTCGAGACGAAGGCGTTTGGCCTAACTACGTCACGTTCGAAGTAGAATTGGCTGGGAACAAGTACAGTTTCCCCGTCGTCCCCGGCTCAGCTAGCGGCATCCAACATTCCGAAGCAACATCCGCCCTGAACACCGTGAAGGCGGCCCTGTTCCAGAAATAGGCGGGACGAGCGGAATAGGTGTGCCCGCTGCCTAATGGCAACGGGCACACCTATTATCGGGCAACGTCAGCCTGCCGTATTAGCGGCCTCTACGCATGTACAGCGATTGTGCATCTGCGGAGGCTATTGCGCCGTTCGCTTCCGTACGCGCAACCGATGTCACCATGCCGCGGACCTGCTCGCCCGTGAATGGGTTAGTGACGGTAACGTGGATGTTTCCCATGCTCGCCGGCCCCGTGAAGCCTCCCATTGTTGCGGGCGCCGATGCCGGCTTGTAGCCATTGTTGATCGAAGTGAGCATGGCAAGGTTCTTGCTAGTGTCCTCAGCGATCACCACAAACTCGCCAGGAGTAAGTATCGCCGGCACAGTATCCGTGCCCCGGCGGCTGCATGTCATACAACCGTGGACGCCCACCACCAGCTAGGTAGTTTATGCGACCGCCCTTAGCGTGCATCGAGGGGTCCAGCGCAACCATCGAAGGATGATCCCGATACTCGGGACTGCCCCGGCTTTTGTTGACTCGGGGTCTTAGGCCGCTATGAGCGC
>NZ_QAIQ01000721.1:1343-6715 GCF_003061105.1 Arthrobacter sp. HMWF013 | reverse complement strand
CAGATCCGGGCCTTATGCCGGAACCGGGACGCGACAAGATCCCCGACCGGGCCACCACGATGAGGGTTGGGCGCGTCAGGATCCAGGAAGTGCCCCTCCAACGCCCTGGCTGCGGCGCGGTCAAGGTTGGTGGTCTCGTCCACCATGATCCGGGCATGCTGCCACGACATCACCCCCGCCTGCAGCGCGGACAAGGTCAACGGCAAATCAGTGGTCAAAGTATGGGATTCGGCCAGCAGGGCCCCGGCAGTCCGTTCACCGACCGTCAGTGCACAGGCGACCTCCGCGACCAACGCCATTTCCTGCGCGGTGGCTTCCTGCGGCGACAGCGCCGGCGGGTTCAACGCCGTGGAGACTTCGACCAGTTCCGCGAGTACCTTGACCTTCTCCGCCGCGATCCGGGCCTCAAGCCGGGCAATCCCGGCCAACCGGTCCAGACAATCATCCTTCCGCCGGCGCAAAGGATCCGACGGGAAAAGCACCTCACCCTTGGCTCCGTCATTCTTGGCTCCGTCATCACAGTCACCGCCGCCGGGACGCCCAAGGCGTGGGGACGGGGCAACGGCACGGCCAGCGGCCTCGGCGGGGACAGCAGCTAGGGCACGGCCAGCGGCGGATGCCATGATGCGCTCCAACACCTCACCCGCCGTCGTACTTTCCATACCCCCATCATCCCGCCGGGCACTGACAAAAACCCCGAGCCTACAGGCCTATGTGGATAACGCTCCGACCATGGCTGATGGAGATCCCGGTGTCTGCCTCAGTCCTTGAAAAGACCTGCCAGGTCCTCGGCCGTGATGGAACCGCCGGACAGGGCGTCGCCCTCCATGACATCCGCGAACAGCTGCGACTTGCGGGCCTTCAGCGCCATGACCTTTTCCTCGATCGTGTCCTTGGCAACCAACCTGTAGACCATGACGTTCCGGGCCTGGCCTATACGGTGCGTCCGGTCTACGGCCTGCGCCTCGGAAGCCGGATTCCACCACGGGTCCAGCAGGAACACGTAATCGGCTTCGGTCAGGTTCAGGCCAAACCCGCCGGCCTTCAGGGAAATCAGGAAAACGGGGGCGCTGCCGTTCTTGAATTCGTTGACGACGTCGGTCCGGTTTCGGGTGCCGCCGTCCAGATAGCAGAACTCGATCTTCTCCTCCACAAGCCGCTCGCGGACCTTGCCGAGGAAGCCGGTGAACTGGCTGAAGATCAGGGCGCGGTGGCCCTCAGCCACCAGATCCTCCAACTGCTCGAACAGCACGTCCAGCTTGGAAGACCGGACACCGGACAGCGACGGATCCACCAAGGAGGCGTCCAAGCTGAGCTGCCGCAGCAGTGTCAGGGACTGGAAGATGGTGAACCGGTTCTTATTCACGTCCTCGATCAGGCCCAGGATCTTCTGCCGTTCGCGCTGCAGGTGCGTCTGGTAGACCTTCTGGTGGCGCGGATTGAGCACCACCTCCAGGATCTGCTCCTGCTTGGGCGGCAGGTCCTGGATGACCTGGTCCTTGGTTCGGCGCATCATCAAAGGACGGACCCGACGGCGGAGCTTGTCCAACTGCCCCTTGTCGCCGTTCTTCTCCACAGGCTTCTGGTAATACTCAGCAAACCGCTTGGGGCTGGCGAACAGGCCCGGCGCCACAATCGAGGTCAGCGCCCAGAATTCCATCAGGTTGTTTTCCAGCGGTGTGCCGGTGATGGCCAGCTTGAAGGCAGCGGGCAACTTCCGCGCGCACTGGTAGGCCTTGGACTGGTGGTTCTTGACGAACTGCGCTTCGTCGAGCACCAGACCGGCCCAGGTCTTGGAGGCGTAGGAGTCGTAGTCGATCCGGAACAGGGCGTAGGACGTGATCACGATGTCCGCCCCGGAAAGCTCAAGTGCAGGGTCCTGGCCGTTCTTGGCGAAGGTCTCACCAATGGTCCGGACGGTCAGCCCGGGCGCAAAGCGTGCCGCTTCAGCCGCCCAGTTGCCCACGACGCTGGTGGGGGCAACCACCAAAAAGGGAGTGCCGCCGTCGGGCGCCGGACCCGTGCCGCCGTCGGGCGCCGGAGCTGGCATATCGGCTGCCGCCGTACCGCCGGAGACGCCGCCCTGTTCCTTCGCCGCGCACATGAGGGCGAGGGCCTGGACGGTCTTGCCCAGGCCCATGTCGTCGGCGAGCACCCCGCCCAAGCTGTGACGGTAGAGGAAGCTGAGCCAGTTGAAGCCTTCCAGCTGGTACGGGCGCAGTTCCGCGTTGAGCGCGGCAGGCAGCGGCAGCCCGTTGATCCCGCCCTCGAGCAGCCCGCCAACGGCCTCACGCCATGCGGCGGCCTGCTGGTCCACGATGCCGAGGTTCGCCAGCTCGTCCCAGAGCCCCGCCTGGAAGCGGCTGATCTGCAGCGGGGCATCCTTGTTGTCCTGGAGGGAGCGTGCCTCCTCGATCAGGGCGCGCAGCTGGTGAAGTTCGGGGAGGTCCAGGGAGAAATAGGCGCCGCTGGGCAGCAGCATCTTGGTCTGCCCCGCAGCAAGGGCGGAGAACACGGCAGCGAACGACACCGGCTGGCCCTCCAGCGAGATCTGGATGCCAAGATCGAACCAGTCGCGCTGCTCGGTGGCCTTGGTGGAAACGGAGATAACGGGGGCTTCCTCGGCCTCCCGGTAGTCGGCGATGTCGCCGGCGGTGTCCACGTCCACGTCGCGCGCCTGGCGGAGCAGGGGCAGGACGTCCTCGGTGAAGGCAAGAGTGTCCAGGCCGTTCAGCTCCACTGAGGCAGCCAGGCGGGGCGTGCCCCAGCCGCCGGTGGCTGATTCGCCGAGTGCAGGAACAACGTTCCACGGCTGGCCGATACCTTCAAGGATGCGGGCTTCGGCGGGGTCGTCGCGGTAGCCGTGGTCGCCGGGGTGGCGCCACAACGGCTGGGCGGTCACCAGGTTTCCGGTCTTGTAGTGCCACTCCCAATGCAGCCGGACCTTGTGGTCGGCGCCGTAATTGGCCAGCAGCGAAAGCGTGGGGACTGCCAGTGTGGGCAGCTCAACCGACTCGTCCTTGGCCGTGATCCGGGCGGCTTGCTTGAGCTTGGGGTAGAAGCCGGTAAGGAAGCGCGTCTCGTCCTTGGCAGGAATCTGCAGGGTGCTGCCGGCCGTCACGAACGCCAGCAGTTCCTCGCTCAAGCCGTTTTCCAGCGGCGCCAGGGTAATCACGTGGTCCGCGTCGACGCCGGGCAGCGTGTCCCCGCCGGAGGTGAGGAAAATGCCGTGGGCGGGGCGCCCGATGGTCCCCACGGAAGCCGGATCAACCTCAACCCCGTCAACGGTGACGGTGGGGGCGAGCTCCAGCCCGCCGTCGTCGGCCGCTGCTGCAGTGCCGCCGGGAACGGGAGAACCCGGAGCAGAGGAACCGACGGCGGCAGCCGGGGTGACCGGGGTGCCGAACCGGCTGAGGTTAAGGCCGACGGCGGCGGGAGACCCGGCGAGCCGCACCGGTTCGGTGCCGCGGCTGTGGACGAGGTTGAGGCCGATCTTTTGTGCATCGGCCAGCAGGCTCCAGAGGTTTTTGCCCGCGAAAGTGTTCAGTCCCAGCCAGAGGGCGGTCGAGTTGTGCAGGCGGTTGGCGGCGGCAGTGTGCGCGGCCAGGAACTCCTGCATCCACTCCACATGCAGCTCGTTGCATTCGCGGCGGAAATTCAGGTAGCTCAGGGTGTTCCAGGAGACGTCGCCGCGGATCCATTTGCCTTTCGAACCCATGATGACGGGGCGGGCCTTGAGCTGGCGGACGCTCCGAAGGGGATCGCGCCGGCCAGTGTAGGAGAAGTGCGGCGCAGGTTCCTCGACGTCGAACTGGAGCGCCAGCGGGATGCCGTTGCTCGACGGCGTGATGCCGGGCTGGGAGATGAGCGGGCTCAGCGCCTGTTCCCAGTCCGCCAGTTCAAGGGTGGCGGGCTGGCGTGAGAGCCGGGAAACATCGGCCGGAGTGAGCAGCTGGACGCGGATGGCAGGGTTGTCCTCAGCCGCGAAAAGGAGGGCAGCCACATGCTTGCAGTCCTTGCGGACAGGGCAGCTGCAGACGCCAACGGTGCAGCTCCAGCCGCCGGCCTTACGGACCAGTTTGGCCGTGGTGGAGTACGGCACATCCGAGCCTCCCCGGACCTTGCCGAGCATCAGCCCGGTGGCGGCGTCGAACGAGATCCCGGAAACGCGGCTTCCCATGGCATAGGCCAGCCCGGCCGCGAGGGAGCGGTCGTTGATGGCGGGGGTCTGTATTGCCAGTGCCGCACTCTCGTCCGGTTGGGATGGCATGGTGCGCGCTACTTTCAGCTGGCCGCGGGGGACCAGTGTCCGATCGATGGTTATCTGCTCCATCTTAGTTCGCCCGGAGGAGCACCACTGCGCCGGCCCTTTTGCCATGTGGATAACGCGCACCGAAATCTTCGCCTGACGTTCACTTCAGCCTCAACATCCGGCCGTTCCCGCCGACGTAGCGTGAAAGTGTCCTGAGCACCACAAGCTTTCAGCAGTGAGGAACACCATGACCACGAGCCAGCACCCGGTCGTCCTGACCACCGCCAGCATCGAAGCCGGCAACGAGGAAGTTGTCGATGCGAACGTCCACGTGGTGAACGCCATGTACGCGAAACTGCTCGACGCCGCCGAGATCGCCCCCGCCGCCCTGGGCAGCTACTACGTGGACTTCTACGTGACACAGTCGCTGGAGGGCGGCTTCGCCCAGTACGTTTTCACCGCAGACCGGGACGAAGTGGACCCGCTCATCCGCGAAGGCCTCGCAGGCATGGGTGCGACGGCGCACCTTGACCTCTTCAACCGCACCGTAGAAGCGTTTGACGCCCTCTCCGAAGAGGACGAGGAGCGCTACCTCGACGGTGACCTGGACACCGAAGAAGAGTCCACTGACGGCGTGCGCACGCTGGAGGAGCTGGACGGCGAGTTCGAGGAACTGTTCGAAACCGAGAACATCACGGCCCTCAACGCTTCCTGGCTCCTTGGCCAGGAGGGGCTGCTGGTGCTCGACGAGGACGGGCTCGCAGCCTACATCGAGCGTCAGGCCGCTCTTATCCCGGACCTTGAGGAGCGCCAGGCGAGGGCGGACGCCGAAGCACTGGAGGATGCCCCGGACTTCGAAATCATCATCCGTGAACTGTGCGATGTTGCAGGTTACGAACTCCGGAAGATCACCATGGGCGATCCGAACTACCTCCACAACGGGGAGAAGACGCTGGCGTGGCACTTCGCCACCGATCACGGCGATTTCCTCATGGTCGAAGAGGACGATGAGGCGTTCATGATCAACCCGGAGACGCAGGAAATCGTTGCAGCCGTTGAGTTCGAGGAAGCTGACGACGACGAAATGGCCGACGCGTAGCAACAGTACCGACGGCGGGCG
>NZ_QAIQ01000721.1:0-1333 GCF_003061105.1 Arthrobacter sp. HMWF013 | reverse complement strand
AAAAGGTGACCGCTCGCCGTCGTACGCGCCTAAGTGTTCTGGTCCAGCGCCGCGGCGAGGATGTCCAGCAGCTCCCCGTCCACCTGGTCCAAAGACGTGATCCGCACCCGCCGGTCGAAAGGGTCATCGGCCCGGGTCTTCAGGGCTTCGAGGCGTCCCTGGGCGGCGGCGTCGAGGCGCAGGGTGACGTCAACGGCGCGGTTGGTTGTGCGGGTGACCTGCGCGAACTTGCGGCGGGGGCCGAGCAGGGAAACGTAGCCCTTCCGCATCTGGATCTCCACGCCCTCGGTGGCCGCTGCCCACGCCAGGAGGGCATCGGCGACAGGCCGCAGTCCGGGATGGTTGACGTACTGGCCGTCCATGAGTTCGTCCGCGTCACGCAGCATAAAATCCGGGTACCCGAACAGCTCCCAGGACACCGCGTACTGCGCATAGCCGGTGACGCCGTGTTCGCTGCGCATCCACTCACGGAGCTCGGCGTCGTTCTTCAGCCCGGCGGCGCGTGCGCGCTCAGCCCAGTACCCGACGCCGTGTCCCGTCTTCCGCTCAAGCAGGGCCTGGTTGCTCGCCACCATGCCCTGCCAGGTCCGGGCGGTCTTGTGCTGTTCGGGGGTTGTGGCCATGCCTCGATGGTAGTGGGCAGCCCCTCCAGCAGCGGGCGGCCCGGGCGGCCGGAAAAGAATTTCCGCGGCACCCGTAACTTTCCCGTGGCCGCCGGCGATGTAGGAGGTGATTGGTTCCACGGAGCCGGATCTGACTTGTCTTCTATATTTTGGAGTTTCCCATGCCCCTGTTCACCGTTCTCGCCACCAGCAAAGTCGCCGCCGGAGTATTCGCCGCAGGCGCCCTGGCCGTCGGTGGCACCGGCGTCGCAGCTGTTTCCGGCGCTCTCCCGGACGCCGCCCAGCAGTCCGCCCACGAACTCCTCGGCGCTCCCGCCCCGAAGCTGTCCGGCGAAGCCGCTGCAGCCGCGGATGCTGCAGCCGAAGCAGCCGGCGATGCAACCGCCGATGTGAGCACTGACGTCACCGCTGACGCCTCGGTTACCGCTGAAGCAGCAGACGGAAAGGTTGCCGCAGGCGCCGGGAGCGCAGCCGCCGCGAAGGCTGCAGTGGATGCTGCCGGTGCCGCATCCCTGGGCCTCTGCACCGCGCTCAACAACGGTGGCCTGACCGCTTCCTCCGAAGGGTTCTCATCGCTGGTTGTCAAGGCCGACGGTGAAGCCAACGTTGAGAGCTTCTGCGCCGATGTTGTTGCCAAGGCCGCCGCGGCCGCTGCTGCCGAGGGGGCCGCCAACGGTGAAGTCGCCGTCGAAGCCGACGCTCCCACGCTG
>NZ_QAIQ01000720.1 GCF_003061105.1 Arthrobacter sp. HMWF013 | reverse complement strand
CACCCACCGGCAGACACTACGCCAGCGAACAACCCGACTGGGAACCACCATGGTTACCGGACAAAATTGCAGGACACGCAACGGAAACAGGAGCCGCGTTGCAGCACGAGTGAAGAACATGCACGGGTCGTTACCGCGCGCCTGGAATCCGGGCCGAGCTTTCCCCAGATTGGCGAACCGTCCAGGTTGGCGGACCCGTCCAGGTTGGCGAACCGTCCAGGTTGGCGGACCCGTCCAGGTTTAGGGGTTATGACGGTCTTGAGTCTTCGGCGTCGCATCGAAGGCAGCCCGCGCCGCATCCTCAACGGCGGAACGGTGAGCGGCCCATTCCTCCGGGCCTCGCGGCGTGAGGTTCGGATCCCCGGGCCGCTGGCCGTCGGTTCCATCGATAAGTTCGCGCAGGATGTCTGCATGGCCCAGGTGATGGGCCCTTTCCGCAACCATGTGAACCAAGATCTGGTGCAGGGTGACGTGCCGCCTGTCCTCTGGCCACCACGGCACCACCCCGGGTGCATCCAACGGCAGCGCATCGATGGTCGCGTCGCTGTGCGCCGCTGCCGACAGGTGCAGCTCAACGATGTCCTCACGGCTTTCGTCGGCGGGGACCCATAGGTCGGCGTCAGGCTTGGCATCGTCGTCGTACCAAGGCAGGGGCACTCCGCTGGGACGTCCGAAGACCTCACCAAAGTAGCCAAGTTCCACGCTGGCCAGGTGCTTGACCAGCCCCAACAGGTTGGTGCCTGTGGGAGTGAGAGGCCGGCGGATGTCGTACTCGCTCAGCCCGTCCAGCTTGCCCAGGAGGTTATCCCGCCGGACCCGCAGATAGCGATGCAGCGTTTCCTTTTCGTCCATGACGGGCACTCTATCCAACAGTGCCGGAACCGCCGGCGGGCGGCGTCCACACATACGGTGTGGTGGTCGTGATTGCGGTGAATCCCAGCCTTCGCAGGATCGGCTCGCTGTCAGCAGAGGCATCCACTTGGAGGTACTTCACCCCTCGGGTGGCCGCCACCCGGGCGCGGGCGGCCACCAGGGCCTTGTAAATCCCGCGGCCACGCCATTGCTCCAAGGTCGAGCCGCCCCAAAGTCCGCCGAAGTCTGTGCCCGGGTTGATCTCCAGCCAGGCTGCTGACACCACAACCCCTGCAGCCTCGGCCATAAAGACCACCAGGTTTGCCGGGTCCGCCGCCAATCGGCCATGCAGATCCTCCGCCACCCAGCCGTAATCAACGCCCCACACTGCGGATTTCATGGCGGCAATCCGTTCAAGGTCGCACAGTCCGGACACCTGTCTTAGCTGCACGTCTTCCGGGACCATGGGCTCAACGGCCATCGTGGCCGATTCGCCTGCCATCACGGTCTCTTTGTCTTCCGGCAGGAAGCCTGCGGCGAGGAGGCGAAGCTCGAGGTCTCCTGGGTGGTCATGCGCCCGGGTTTTCCACTCCACGGCTTCTCCGCGGCCGGCAAAGTAGTCACGCTGTTCCTCGATCAGCCGGTCGAGTATTTCGCCCTCTGCCCCGAGATCGCGGGCTGATTCGATGAAGCCCCGCCGCTGTCCGGTCACTCGAAGCAGGTGTCCCAGCATTTGATAGTCGTGGCCCGTCGGTACCACCAGGGGCACCAGCCTGCGGAGCTGGGAATCGTACGCAGCAAGGACCTCGGCGGGTGTGGTCATGCGGTTCAGCCTAGGACACTGTCGACGGGAAGGGTGACAGCCCACCATAGTCTGGTATTCCAGACGCAAATAATGATCTGATGGCTCTGCAGCCCTCGGCTAAGGGCGCAAGGTTGAGTGCGGGATCCCGGACAGTGCGGGAGATGCCCGCACCAAGAGCCGTTCGGCGGCAGAGGATGGAGACTCATGATGACAGATGCGGCTGAGCCCCAAGGAGGCCGTGAGCCAAAGGTGACGTCGAAGGTCCCTGCCGCCGAGAACACCCTGCGCATCCTCAAACTGCTGGCCTCGAAGCGGGGGCCGATGGCGGCGTCGAGCATTGCCACGTCGCTGGGCCTGCCGCGCTCCAGTGTCTACCACCTCCTGGGCGTGATGGAGGCGAACGGGTTTGTCCTCCACCTGCATGAAGAGCAGCGCTACGGGCTCGGCATCAGCGCCTTTGAACTCAGCTCGGCCTATTCGCGGCAGGAGCCACTTTCGCGTTTGGGCCGGCCATTGCTGGCATCGCTGGTGGACGTCATTGGCGAAAGCGCGCACTTGGCGGTACTCCATGGGCGCGACGTGCTGTACATCGTGGAGGAACGGGCCAAGAACCGCCCGTCGCTGGTGACCGACGTCGGCGTCCGTCTCCCGAGCCATCTCACCGCCAGCGGCCGGGCAATCCTTGCCGCGCTGCC
>NZ_QAIQ01000109.1 GCF_003061105.1 Arthrobacter sp. HMWF013 | reverse complement strand
CAGGCCAACCTTTTCGGTGTTGATGGTGCCGCGGTTGGTCTTGACGCCGGTGACCCGGTTGCCGTCCTTGATGAAGCCGGTGACTTCGCAGTTCTGGATGATGTCCACGCCCATTTCGTCGCACTTGCGGGCGAAGGCCCAGGCCACGTGGTCGTGCTTGGCGATGCCTGCGCGCGGCTGGTAGGTGGCACCCATGACGGGGTAGCGGATGTTGTCGTTGATGTTCAGGATGGGGCAGAGTTCCTTGACCTGCTTGGGGTCCAGCCATTCCGCGTCCACGCCGTTGAGCTTGTTCGCTCCCACCCGGCGCATGCTTTCGCGTACGTCGCCGAGTGTGTGGGCGAGGTTCATCACGCCGCGCTGGCTGAACAGGAAGTCGTACTCGAGTTCCTCGGGCAGGATTTCCCAGAGCTTGAGGGCGTGCTCGTAGATGGCCGCGCTTTCGTCCCAGAGGTAGTTGGAACGGATGATGGTGGTGTTCCGGGCCATGTTGCCGCCGGCGAGCCAGCCCTTTTCAAGGACGGCGATGTTGGTCATGCCGTGGTTCTTGGCCAGGAAGTATGCCGTGGCCAGGCCGTGCCCGCCGCCGCCCACAATCACTGCGTCGTAGGAGGACTTGGGCTCCGGGTTGCGCCAGAGGAAATCCGGGTGCTCGGGAAGGAGGTCTGCGCTCACTTGGTGGCTCCAATCAGGTCTGCTTCGAAGGCGGCAACGTCGGTGCCTTCATTGAGGTGGGGGTAAAGGGGGAACTGGTCGGCAAGGGCCGTGACCCGGGCGCGGAGTTCGACGACGGTCTGGTCACCAATGGTGCCCGTGCCGGCAGCGGCGATAAGCGCCGTCGCAATGACGTCTGCAACCTCGGTGAATTCCGCGGCGCCGAAGCCGCGGGTGGCCAGCGCCGGAGTGCCGATCCGGAGTCCCGAGGAAACCATCGGCGGACGCGGGTCGAACGGAACAGCGTTGCGGTTGACCGTGATGCCGATCCGGTGCAGGGCGTCTTCGGCCTGCTGGCCGTCCAGCTCGGAGTTGCGCAGGTCAACCAGGATCAGGTGCACGTCGGTACCGCCGTTGACCACGGAGATGCCTGCAGCAGCCACGTCGTCCTGAAGGAGGCGTTCGGCCAGCAGCTTGGAGCCCTGCAGGACGCGTTCCTGGCGTTCCTTGAACTCCGGGGAGCCTGCGAGCTTGAAAGCCACGGCCTTGGCGGCGATCACATGTTCGAGCGGGCCGCCCTGCTGGCCGGGGAACACTGCGCTGTTGATCTTCTTCGCGTACTGCTCCTTGGCGAGGATGACGCCGCCGCGGGGGCCGCCGAGGGTTTTGTGCGTGGTGGTGGTGACGACGTCGGCGTAAGGCACCGGGTTGGGGTGCAGCCCGGCGGCCACGAGGCCGGCGAAGTGGGCCATGTCCACCATCAGGTAGGCGCCCACGAGGTCGGCGATGCGGCGGAACTCGGCGAAGTCGAGCTGGCGGGAGTAAGCGGACCAGCCGGCGACGATCAGCTTGGGCCGGTGTTCCAGCGCCAGGGCTTCGACCTCGGCCATATCGATCCGGAGGTCGGATTCCCGGACGTGGTACGGAACCACGTTGTAGAGCTTGCCGGAGAAGTTGATCTTCATGCCGTGGGTCAGGTGGCCGCCGTGCGCCAGGTTCAGGCCCATGATGGTATCGCCCGGGTTCAGCAGGGCGAACATGGCTGCGGCGTTGGCCTGCGCGCCGGAGTGCGGCTGGACGTTCGCGTATTCTGCGCCGAACAGGGCCTTGACCCGGTCGATGGCCAGCTGCTCGATCACATCAACGTGCTCGCAGCCACCGTAGTAGCGCTTGCCCGGGTAGCCCTCGGCGTACTTGTTGGTCAGGACTGAGCCCTGCGCCTCCATGACTGCGGAGGGGGCGAAATTCTCCGAGGCGATCATTTCCAGGGTGGACTGCTGGCGGCCCAGCTCATTGGCGATGGCCTGCTGGACCTCGGGATCGACTACGGAAAGTCGCTCGTTCAACTGCTCAACCACGGATGCTCCTTTTGAAATACCACTGTTGCATTGACTGATATATCAGTGTGAGGTCAATGGTATGATTGGAATCACAGTGAGTCAAGGGCTGGCAGCAAAGTGGCACAACGCTTCCGCTTGCGGCTCCGACATTGAGTCTGAAGAACGGAGTGGCGCCTTGCACGCATTTCCTGCCCTTCCCCCTGCCGAGGGCGAAGTATTGTCCCAGGCGGAGGCCGCCTACCGTCAGCTGCGCGACAAGCTGATCATGCTCGAGATCCGTCCCGGGGAGCCCATCAATGACGGACAGCTCGCAGCTGAACTTGGCTTCGGCCGCACTCCCGTGCGCGAGGCCATCAAGCGGCTCGAGGTGGACCACCTGGTGGTCTCGTATCCGCGCCGGGGCACATTCGCCACCATCGTTGACATCACCGAACTCGCCGACGTGTCGGACATCCGAGAGCTCCTGGAACCTCTCGCTGCCCGGCGTGCTGCGATCAACGCCAGTGACGAGATGCGTGCGGAAATCCGGTCCGTTGCGGAAGCCATCGCGGGCATGGACACCAAACCTGCCGACAAGCGCGAGCTCATGCGCTACGACCTCACCGTGCACCGGCTGATCTACCGTGCCGCCGGCAACCGCCATTTGGAAGACTCGCTCATCCGCTACGACAACCTGGCCACGCGCATCTGGTGCCTGGTCCTGGACAAGGTGCCGTCGGTGGCGGGCCACATCACCGAGCACGTGCGGTTGCTCGAGGCAGTGGCCGACGGCGATGCGGAACTCGCGGGAAAGCTGGCACTTGAGCACGTGTCCAGTTTCGAGAAGACCATCCGCAAGGTGCTCTAACCGCGTTCCCGTTCCCGGCTACCGACGCGGATCAAAGAGTCTCGGGCACCGCGCGTCCCGGAAAGAGTGTTGAATACTGCTTCCGGTACATGCTGCGCCATACACCGGCGTATCCTGCTTGCCGGACCGTTTCGTCTTAACGGCCACCGCCCCCGGCAGCATCCTGCAGACAGGATGATGCCGGGGGCGGTGTGGCAGTGGCACTTTTAGCGGACGGATGTTTCCGATGTCCGGTTGTCGGTCGGGGCAGCAGCTCCGCCGGCCAGGATGGCATCCACCTCAGCCTTTTCCTTTGCACCCCAGGTTTCACGGGTGGTCAGGACGCCCACCAGACCGATTACGCCTACGAGGACGTACAGCGATGCTCCGCCGGCCCAGCCAAAGGACGAGGCCAGGACCACAGCGAGGAACGGCGCGAATCCGGAGATCGAGGCGGCAACCTGGTAGCCGATCGAAGCGCCGGACGTCCTGGTGTTGGTCCGGAACAGCTCCGCGAACCAGGCGCCCTGTGTGCCGGTGAAGGTTGCGTGGATGATGCCGATGCCGATCACGAAGGTAAGCACGATCAGGAACGGGTTCCCGGTGTTGCTGAGAAGGAACATCGGGAAGCCGAAGCAGATGACGGCAATGGTTCCGCCAAGGTAGAGCCTGCGGCGGCCGATGCGGTCGGTGAGCGCGCCGGCAAGCAGCGTGACAGGGATGGCCAGGAGGCTGGCGATCACGATTCCGGTGAGGCCTACCGCACGGTCATCCGGGTTGTTCTTGGTGATGTAGGACAGCAGGTACGTGGCCGTGACGTAGTAGGCGCAACTTTCCACGACCCGGAGGGAGATCACGCGCAGGATGTTCCGCCAGTCGTTCTTGATCACTGTTGCCAGCGGGTTCTTGACGATCGCGCCGGTGGCCTTGGTGTGTTCGAACTCGGGGGATTCCTCAAGCTTCATCCGGACAACCAGCCCCACAACGATCAGGATGGCGCTGGCGAGGAACGGCAGGCGCCAGGCCCAGTCGGTCTGCAGGGAGGCGGACAGCAGGAACGCGGCGTTGGCCAGCGTGATGCCCAGCGGGTTGCCCGCCTGCGGGATCGCGGCGAAGCGGCCGCGCTGCTTCCAGGGGGCGTGCTCAAAGGTCATCATGACTGCGCCGCCCCATTCTGCACCAAACGCAAGGCCCTGGATCATCCGGATGATGACCAGCAGGATCGGCGCGAGGATGCCCACCTGGGCGTAGGTGGGGAGGCAGCCGATCAGAACCGTGGCAATGCCCATGGTGAGCAGGGCGCCTACGAGTACTGGCTTGCGGCCGTATTTGTCGCCGAGGTAGCCGCCGACGGCTCCGCCGATGGGGCGCATGAGGAAGCCCACTGCGAGGGTGGCGAAGGCCAGGAGGGTTCCGACAACGGGATCGGTGTTGGGGAAAAAGACTTTGCCGAAGTACAGGGCTGCCGCCGTGCCATAGGCAACAAAGTCATAGTTTTCTACGCAGGTTCCGGCGGCCGAGGCCATGGCCGTTTTGATTTTTCCGGGGGAGCCTTGGGCGGCCTGCCGCTGCCGTTCGGTGACTTCTGCACTCATTTGTATATCTCCTTTGATATTGCTCTGTGGCCTGGGCGGGGCGCCGCAAGCCTGCTGAACTTAGGTGTAGCGGGATTTCAGATCTGGGCGGCCAGTTCCCGGGCCGCTTCCAGCTCCATGTCGCGGAGTTTGCCGACCCGGCGGATGGTGTCCTCGTCGTTGTCGAACTTGGCGTCGAGGAAAGAGTGCAGGACTTCCTGGGCGGTGGCCCGGCCCACCAGCCAGGCACCCATGGCGATCACATTCGCATCGTCGTGTTCCACGCTTTGATGGGCGGAGTAGACATCGTGGCCCAGCGCGCAGCGGATTCCTGGAATCTTGTTGGCGGCCATCACTGCACCCACTCCCGTACCGCAAACGAGCACGGCGCGCTCGGCTTCGCCGGTCCTGACGAGGTTGCAGGTAGCCCGGGTGATATCCGGGAAATCCACCGGGGCCTCACTGGGTGCCCCGCAGTCGATGACTTCATGGCCGAGGTCCTCTAAAACCGTGCGGACAAATTCTTTGAGGGGAAAGCCTGCGTGGTCGTTGCCGAGTGCGATTTTCATGTGGGTCTCCTTAATTGAGGCAGGTCTTAGGCCTGGTGGGCAGGCAGTGTCTGAGCGGATGGGGAAGGGGATGAACTTGCGATGCCGGCCCGCCATGGAATCGATTCCATGGCGCCAGGTCGCTGGACGGTAAGGGCTGAAGCCTGTGCAGCCAGTTCCATGGCCGCCAGCAGGTCGCCGGGAGCGGCTGCCAGGGCGGCAGCGAGGTAACCCACGTAGGTGTCGCCGGCTCCCGTGGTGTCCCGGGCAACAACTGTGGGGGCGGAAACCTGCACCAGTCCGCCCCTGATCACTGCAAACGATCCGGTTTCTCCGGCGGTGCAGAGGATGGCTGGGCCAAGGACGGCCGGCAGGGCGGTGACCAGATCCCGGTAGTCAGTGGCGGGCATGCCACATGTCGCGGCAAGGTCCATGATCTCCTGTTCGTTGACGATCAGCAGATCGATGTTCTCGAACAAGGAGTCGGTCTGCCGGGGTGCAGGAGCGGCATTGAGCAGGACCAGCGCTCCGCGTGACTTGGCCAGCCGTGCGGCATGCCGGACGAGCGGGGCAGGGATCTCCAGCTGCAGGACAAGGACGTCCCCGTCCTGCAATTCGGCAAGCCCGGCCTCAACGTCGTTGGGCGTGAGCCTGAAATTCGCGCCTGGACACACCAGGATCTGGTTGTTCCCGGCGTCGTCCACCGCAATGACGGCGGTTCCCGTGGGGCTGTCCTCGACTACGCGCAGCCCGGCGGTGCGTACCCCTGACCCGTCGAGGACATCAAGGATGGTTTTCCCATGGTGGTCATTCCCCACGGCGCCGGTGAAGTGCACTTCCGCGCCCGCCCGGGCTGCGGCCACGGCCTGGTTGCCGCCTTTTCCGCCCGGGCGGAAGGTGGCGTCCGAGCCATGCACTGTCTCGCCGGGCCGGGGAAGGGAATGGGCGCGGATTGTCTGGTCGATATTGAGGCTCCCGACCACAAAAACCTTGTTCATTGAACCTGCTCTTTCGATGGATATCTTCTGGCCTGGTGTGAAGACCGGGCATATGTCGAATCTTGGGTGGCTATGGCGGACCCGCCGCTTTGCTAGTGGTGCGGCCCGGCTGAGGAAGCGCGGACAATGAGCTCGCTGGGTAGGACAATGGATTCAGGTCTCCCGCCGCCGATCACGTCCAGAAGGAGTCGGACGGAAGCACGCCCCATGGCCTCCACGTCGTTGGAGATGACGGTGAGCGGGGTTTCAAGCAACGAGAACCACTCAATATCGTCGAAGGCAATGACGGCCATGTCCTGGCCGATCCGGATTCCCATGCTGTTCAGGGTTGCCAGCGCTCCCACGGCCATGGGGCTGTCGGCGGCCAGCAGAGCGGTTGGCGGCTCCGGGAGGGCCAGTAGCTGTTGGGCACCGGCCGAGCCGCTGGCTGAACGGAAGTCGCCGAAGTAGGTCAGATCCGGATCGGTGCTGAGGCCGGCTTCCTGGGCCGCTGCCGAGAACGAGCGGAGCCGCTCCCTGCCTGTGGAGGTTGTCTGCGGTCCGGCGATGTAGCCCACCCTGGTGTGGCCTTGGCCAAGAAGGTGCTCCACGGCCTGGCGAATGCCGCGTGCGCTGTCGGTGGTGACGCTCGGAACGTTGATGCCATCCACGGTCCGGTCCACAAACACTGTAGGGACGCCCCGGTCCAGGAGCGACTGAAGGCTGGAGCTGCCTTCGCCCTGGGGTGCCGCGATGACACCGTCCACCCGCTGGGAGATAAAGGTGTCCAGGTACCGGTCCTGCTGCTCCATGTTTTCGTTGGCATTTCCGAGCAGCGTGACGAAGCCTTCGGCCAGCGCTGCCTGTTCGGCGGCATGGGCCAGGTCGGCGAAAAACGGGTTACGGACATCGGAGAGGAGCAGCCCGATCACATTTGTCCGGGTGGACCTCAGTGCGCGGGCCTGTGCGTTGGGATGGAAATCCAGCTCCGACGCCGCCGCCACCACTCTCTCCCGCGACTCCTTGGACGTGGCGGGGTTGCCGGAGAGTACGCGCGAAGCCGTCGCGGGTGAAACGCCGGCCAGCGCCGCCACATCCTTGATCGTTGTTACCGCTGACGTCATTGCTTCCTCATCTTCGTGGAATCGATTCCATGGGATCGATTCCACAATTCTGTGGCACGGATCACCATTCGTCAAGCGGTGGCCCCGTAGGGCGCTGGCGGGAGCCCGCACTTGCTGGTTCCGGCATGCAGCGGCGCCGTCGAGCGGCAGTGCAGTCCGAGCACTCATTTCCGCCTGGCCGCCGCGCAGGTGAGCGGCAGTGCAGTCCGAGCACTCATTTCCGCCTTGCAGCATCACTGATTTCAGGGACAAACGGCCCTGTTGGTGCAGTGCGGCACCCGAATGCCCGCGCCCTTGCGGACAAACGGCATAGGATCGAAATGGTGAACTGACCGGGAGGACGCTTCAGGCGGCCTTTTGGCGGGTAAGCAAGCCGCAAATGACTTGAGGGTATGGATGATGGCTTCGAACAATGACCGCGAATCCGACGTCGACGCGGAGACCGGCCAGCACGGCGGCGTCCAGTCAGTGGACCGGGCCCTTGCGGTCCTGGAGATCCTCGCGCGCGATGGCCATGCCGGCGTGAGCGATATCGCCGAGGAGATGGGCATCCACAAGTCCACCGTCTCCCGGCTGCTGGGTTCGCTGGTGAGCAGGGAAATGGTCCACCAGAACAGCGATCGCGGAAAGTACCAGCTCGGCTTCGGCATCCTTCGGCTGGCGAGCTCCATTCCCGGCAGGTTGAGCCTGGTCCGGGAGGCCCGCCAGGTCATGGAGAGCCTGGCGGACCAGTTCAAGGAGACCGTGAACCTCGCAGTCCTGCGCTCCAATTACGCGGTGAACGTCGATCAGGCCATGGGGCCGTCGACCCTCGCAACGTATGACTGGGTGGGCAGCCTGACCCCGCTTCACGCCACCTCCAGCGGGAAGGTCCTGCTTGCGGCACTGTCTGCGGATGACCGGGACCGGATCCTGAAAGAGACCGGGCTGCCCGCACGCACTCCGCGGACCATCACCAACCGGGGAAAGCTGGAGAACGAGCTGATCAAGGTGGCCAGGGACGGCTACGGCGTTACCCTCGAGGAATTCGAAATCGGGATCAACTCCATGTCTGTCCCCGTGTACAACCACCTCGGAACGGTCGTTGGCGCCATCAGTATCTCCGGGCCGGCCTTCCGCTTCGACCCTGAAAAGGAGCCGGGCCTGGTGGAAGGCATCAAAGAAGCGGGTCTTCAAGTGAGCGCAAAGATGGGCTACACCGGGCGGTAAAACGCAGGAACGCCCGGACGGGAGCCCGGCGAGTGCCGGGGCTCGCACCGCGAGGCTCCGCCGCACTTGGTAAAGATTTCAGCTGGTTCAGGCCGAGAAGCGCCACCGGGACTTCCCTCGGTAGTAGACGGCAAGGCAGCTGTGGCTGTGCAGACGCCACCCGCCTTGAATTCCAGCCTGTCGTAGACATCGGAACTGCCCGCGAGCTGCAGTTTGAGCCCGTACTGGTTGACCGGAAGTAGTGGGCTTTAGTTGGCGGCGGCCCGGCTTCGGTATTTAGCAGAGCCCCAACGGCAAGGGTGGGCCGTTTCCAAGGCGCCTGTCCAGTGCAGCTAACGCGCCCGAGCGGGCGGCGGAAAGACCTGCCAGGAAAGGCTCACGCACTCGCTGGCGCCCGCACTAATGCGACCTCCTTGAATTGCTTCTTGCGCAACAGCAAGCGCTATATGAAACAGAGTGAGCGAGGTCACCGTCGTTGTCAAGGGCTGTGCAATATCGGCCCCGCGGGCAGCCATAGAAGAAAAAACCCTTGACAACCTCAAGGGACGGGGCGCACTCTGTTGCTTATTGCGATGGTCGTTGTTCATGACGGAACTCGATCTCCCGGAAGACGCCGCACCAACAATGCAGGATCCCCGATGAAAGAAGAGGCCCATATGCACACGGCATGCCCCTTCAGTGAACTTGCTCCCGGGAAAGCAATTCGTCTGAACACATCACCTCCCCTCGCCGTCATCCACACGAAGGCAGGCGGAATATCTGCGCCCGACGGCATGTGCACCCACCAGGACTCATTCGTGGCCGATGGCTGGGTTGAGAACCGCTCGGTGGATGGTCCCCTCCATTCCTCCGGGTTCACCCTGCGCACAGGAAGCGTCGACGCCCCGCCGGCCAACCTGCCAGCCAACCTGCCGGTCCGCTCGCATGAAGTAACAGTGATCGACGGCGACATCATGATCACCGAATCAACGGAAGCCCCCAACCTTCCGCCACGCCTGACGGTGGACGGCCACGTCCGGCACCAGCGCATGAATCCGAACCAAAGGACCTGCTCATGGCTTTGAACAGCGACATCCGTCAGGACGGCAACCCTGCTGCCGAGCCCGACATCACTCCCGCATCCTTCGACCCTCTCGCCGAGGCGGAGGACACCGAACAGATCATGCACGAACTCCGCCAGACGAAAGCCGAACGGGCCGTTGCCGGGCGGCGGAACCGCAAACTGACTCTTGATAAAACCACGTTCGGCATCACTGGCGTGCTCGCCCTGGCGTTCGTGGCCTGGGGTTTCCTCGGCCGTGACAGCCTGTCCGCCACCTCAACCCTCGCCCTCGACTGGGTGATGGAGTACACGGGCTGGCTGTTTATGGTCCTGGCCTCATTGTTTGTTGTTTTCGTCCTGTGGCTGGCCCTCGGCAAGTGGGGAAACATCCCCCTTGGCAAAGACGGGGAGAAACCCGAGTTCCGGACGGTCTCCTGGGTTGCCATGATGTTTGCCGCCGGTATGGGCATTGGCCTGATGTTCTACGGCGTAGCCGAGCCGCTTTACCACTACATCTCCCCGCCCCCCGGTACCGTGGACGGAAGGACCCCTGCGGCAATCCAGACCGCCATGGCCACCTCCATCTTCCACTGGACCCTGCACCCGTGGGCCATGTATGCCGTCGTCGGAATCGCCATGGCGTACGGCACCTACCGCCTGGGCCGCAGGCAGCTGATCTCCGCAGCCTTCACCTCCCTTTTCGGCATCAGGACGGTGGAAGGCCCGGTCGGAAAGTTCATCAACATCCTTGCCATCTTCGCGACACTCTTCGGCACGGCCGCTTCGCTGGGCCTCGGTGCCCTGCAGATCGGCAGCGGACTGACCTCAAACGGCTGGATGGGCGAGATCGGCACACCCGTACTGGTAGCCATCGTTGCCATCCTGACTGCCTGTTTCGTGGCCTCGGCGGTGTCCGGGATCAGCCGCGGCATCCAGTGGCTGTCCAACATCAACATGGTCCTGGCCGTGCTCCTGGCACTCATCGTCTTTATCGCCGGGCCCACGCTCTTCATCCTCAACCTCATCCCCGCTGCCGTGGGGGACTACGCCCGTGACCTTGCCGAGATGGCGTCCCGCACCGAGGCAGTGGGGGATGAGTCCCTCCGCACCTGGATGTCCGGCTGGACCATCTTCTACTGGGCCTGGTGGGTTTCCTGGACACCCTTTGTGGGAATGTTCATCGCCCGGATCAGCCGCGGCCGCACCATCCGCCAGTTCGTCACCGGCGTGCTGCTGGTCCCCAGCCTGGTCAGCGTGATCTGGTTCGGAATCTTCGGCGGGACCGCCTTCCATGTCCAGCAAGAGGCCGACAAGGCGAACCAGCCAGGGCTGGTGGACATGAGCAGCGGTTCGGCGTCCGTCAACTTCGACGGCGCGCTGTTCGACCTGGTGAAGAACCTGTCCATGCCGGACTGGCTGACCGCGGCCGTCATTGTTCTGGCGATGGTCCTGGTGGGGATCTTCTTCGTCACGGGTGCCGACTCGGCATCCCTGATCATGGGGTCCCTGAGCTCGAACGGTTCCTCCGAACCCAAGCGCGGGCTGGTCATCTTCTGGGGCCTCCTCACCGGAGCTGTGGCGGCTGTGATGCTGCTGGCCGGCGGCGACAAACCATCGGAAGCGCTGGCCGGCCTGCAACGCATCACCATCGTAGCGGCCCTGCCGTTCGTGCTGGTCATGCTGCTGCTGTGCTTTGCGCTCGTCAAGGATCTGCGCCGGGACCCGCTTTCACTCCGACGCCGGCTTGCCGACTCGGTGGTCGAACGCGCCATCCGTGACGGTGTTGACCAGCATGGCGGAGTCCAGTTCGACCTCGTGACCAGGCATGAATGCGGCGACCGCTGTTTGGCGGACGGCCGCTGCCCCGGGGATGCCACCAACACCGGCTCCATCGCCGCCGTTACTGCCACCAAGCCCACACCAGCAGCTCAGGAGAACCCATGACCACTGTCATCGAAAGCCGCCCGGCGCACAGTTCCACCGCTGTGGCCGGCGCCGTAACAGCAGCCGCCAAGACCCGTCCCGCTGAATTTGTCCTCACCCTGTCCTGCCCCGAGCAGCCCGGCATCGTCCGGGCAGTGACTGCCTTCCTGGCCGACCGCGGCTTCGACATCGTGGAGCACAAACAGTTCGACGACCACGTCAGCGGCAACCTGTACCTGAGAACTGCCTTCACGGGCGGCGGTGCCGACGAGCTCAGCCAACAGGTACTTGCAGCCGAGTTCGCGTCCATAGCCAGTGAGTTCGGCATGGAGTTCACCATCCATGACGGCAGGCCCCAGCGGCTCCTGGTGATGGTCTCAAAGTTCGGGCACTGCCTCAATGACCTCATCTTCCGGTGGCAGGCAGGCAGCCTCGGCGCGGAGATCGCCGTCGTGGTTTCCAACCACGAGGACCTCCGCCCCATGGCGGAGGCCGCTGGCCTGACTTTTATCCACGTTCCGGTCACCGCCGCAACCAAGCCCGAGGCGGAAGCCCGGCTGCATGAACTGGTGGCCGAGTACAACGCGGACCTCGTGGTCCTGGCCCGCTACATGCAGGTGCTCTCCAACGAGCTGTGCACCAGCCTCCGCGGCCGCGCCATCAACATCCACCACTCATTCCTGCCCGGCTTCAAGGGCGCCAAGCCCTACCACCAGGCGTACGACCGTGGCGTGAAGCTCGTCGGCGCCACGGCGCACTACGTGACCGCCGACCTTGACGAGGGTCCCATCATCGAGCAGGAAGTCTTCCGGGTGGACCACAGCCTCGACGCGGATGCCCTGGTCACTGTGGGCCGGGATGCCGAAACGCAGGCGCTGTCCCGGGCCGTGAAGTGGCACTGCCAGCACCGCGTCCTGCTTAACAACACCCGCACCGTCGTCTTCCGCTAACGCAAACGCCAAAGCAAAACCAGGAGAAACACTTATGAGCGCATCACCACGCGTTGTCATCATCGGCGCCGGCATCGTTGGCACCAACCTCGCGGACGAACTCGCCACCCGCGGCTGGACCAACATCACGGTGGTGGAACAGGGCCCGTTGGAGCTGGCCGGCGGCTCCACCTCGCACGCCCCCGGCCTGGTCTTCCAGACGAACCCGTCCAAGACCATGACCGAATTTGCCAGCTACACCGTGGACAAGCTGCTCTCCCTCAGCGCGGACGGCATCTCCTGTTTCAACCAGGTGGGCGGACTGGAACTGGCCACCACCGAAGCGCGGCTGCAGGACCTCAACCGGAAGCTCGGCTACGCCACCTCCTGGGGCATCGAAGGCCGGATCATCGATGCCGACGAGTGCGAGAAGCACTATCCGCTGCTTAACACCGGCGCGCTCGCTGACGGCCGCCGGATCCTGGGCGGCCTCCTGGTGCCCTCCGACGGCCTGGCATCGGCGGCCCGCGCCGTGCAGCTGCTGATCGCGAAGGCGAGTGCAGCAGGTGTGACCTTCCGCGGCTCCACCGCCGTGACCGGCATCGAGCAGTCGGGCGGGAAGGTCACCGGTGTTGAAACGGCCGACGGCGTGATCCCGGCGGACATCGTGGTGTCCTGTGCGGGCTTCTGGGGCCGCGAACTCGGCAAGATGGTAGGCCTGAAGGTTCCGCTGCTGCCGCTGGCCCACCAGTACGTGAAGACCACCCCGCTGGACGAACTGCGCGGCGTCAACGACCTTCCCAACGGGGCTACCAAGCCCATCCTGCGCTACCAGGACCGGGACCTTTATTTCCGCGAACACGGCAACCGGATCGGCATCGGCAGCTACGCCCACAAGCCATTGCCGGTGGACATGGAGCGGCTGCCCCGCGTCGGCGCGGAGGACATGTCCGATCACAACATGCCGTCCCGCCTGGACTTCACGCTGGAGGACTTCGCGCCCTCCTGGCAGGACTGCCAGGACCTGCTGCCTGCCCTGCACAAAACGCAGATTGACGACGGCTTCAACGGAATCTTCTCCTTCACCCCCGACGGCGGTCCGCTGATGGGGGAGGCGCCCGACCTTAAGGGCTTCTTTGTGGCCGAGGCCGTCTGGGTCACCCACTCGGCCGGCGTGGCCAGGGCCATGGCCGAGCTGCTGGTCGAAGGGCAGTCCCGCACAGACCTGCACGGCTGCGAGCTGACCCGCTTCGAGGAAGTCCAGACGTCCGATCAATACGTCAGCGAGACCTCCCAGCAGAACTTCGTGGAAATCTACGACATCCTGCACCCGCTGCAGCCCAAGGAATCCCCGCGGGACCTGCGCGTCGCCCCGTTCAACGTCCGCCAAAAGGAGCTCGGCGCATTCTTCCTGGAGTCCGCCGCCTGGGAACGTCCGCACTGGTTCGAGGCCAACCGCAGCCTCCTTGCCGAGCTTCCGGAAGAGTGGCAGCCGCCGCAGCGGGACGAGTGGGCCGGAATGTTCTCGTCCCCCATTTCCGCAGCTGAAGCGTGGAAGACGCGCACCGCCGTCGGGCTCTACGACATGACGCCGCTCAAGCGGCTGTCAGTGGTTGGGCCTGGTGCGCAGGCGCTGCTTCACAGGCTCAGCACGGGCAATATCGCCAAGAAGCCGGGCGCCGTGACGTACTGCCTGCTTCTGGCGGACGACGGCGGCATCCTCAGCGATGTGACCGTGGCGCGTTTGGCGGAGGAAGAGTTCCAGCTGGGCGTGAACAGCAACGTGGACTTTGACTACCTCCGGGTGGAGGCCCGTCAGCAGTCGGCCGCGGATCCTGCCCAGTGGGTGCACGTCTCGGACATCACCGGCAGCACCTGCTGCATCGGGCTGTGGGGGCCGCTTGCCCGCGAAGTGATCGGCAAGGTCAGTTCTGATGACCTGACCAACGACGGGCTCAAGTACTTCCGCACCAAGCAAATTTCGGTGGGCGGCATTCCTGTCACGGCCATGCGGCTCTCTTACGTGGGGGAGCTCGGCTGGGAGCTGTACTCCACGGCCGAGTACGGGCTGAAGCTCTGGGACCTGCTGTTCGAGGCGGGCCGGGAGCACGGCATCATCGCGGCCGGCCGTGGCGCGTTCAACAGCATGCGCCTCGAGAAGGGCTACCGGCTCTGGGGCACGGACATGACCTCCGAGCACCACCCGTACGAGTCGGGCCTGGGCTTCTCGGTGGCCAAGGACAAGACCGGCTTTGTGGGCGCTGAGGCATTGATCGCCCGGAAGGAGCAGCCCGCCACCCGCGCGCTGCGGTGCCTGACGGTCGACGACGGGACGTCCATCGTGCTGGGCAAGGAACCGGTGTACGTGGCCGGTTCCGCGGTTGGTTACGTCACCAGCGCCGCCTACGGTTACTCGGTCCGCAAGCCGCTCGCGTACGCCTGGCTGCCGGCTTCGGTTTCAATCGGGGATTCGGTGGAGATCGAGTACTTCGGGAAGCGCATCGCCGCCACCGTGACGGCCGAGCCCCTGTTCGATCCGGGCATGGACCGCCTGCGCGGCTAAGCTGCCCTTTCCGCGGGCCCGCTGGTGTCTCCTGGTGGGGGACTCTTGGGCCCGCGGGGAACAGCGGCGTCATAGCTGTACGTTCCTGCCCGGTTGCTTACTGAAATGCCCGGTTGCTTACTGGAATGCCCGGTGCGTCCACGGACGCGCCGGGCTTTTCTGCGCTTTCTTCGCGTTCTTCGGGGCCGGGCCTAAATGGGCGTGAGCGCATGGCAGCAACTTCGCCTTTTCGCTCACCTCGACTCTTCCCCTCGGCCTGCCGCGTTATTGTCAGACCCACCTGTGATGATGAATTCATGGGAACAAGCGCGGTGGTGGCGGAGGCATTTGCGGCGATCAATGCCGGCTTTGCCGTGCTTGCTGACGTGGTCACCGACGCCCGTGGTGGAGCTGATTCCGGTGCTGATCCGGCGG
>NZ_QAIQ01000108.1 GCF_003061105.1 Arthrobacter sp. HMWF013 | reverse complement strand
GCTCAAGGCGTGGGGACTGGACGACGACGCCGCCGGGCTGAGGCGCTTTTCGCTGACAGTTCTTGAGTCCATCGGTTCCCTCGCTGCCGCGGTGAAGCCGCAGGTGGCGCTCTACGAACGCCACGGGTCAGCGGGTATGGCCGTCCTCGAGGAACTCCTTGCCGAGGCCCGGGACGAGTCGGTGCTCACCATCGCCGACGCCAAGCGCGGCGATATTGGCTCCACCATGGCCGCCTATGCCGACGCCTGGCTCCGGGACAGTTCACCGCTGGCCGCCGATTCGGTGACCCTCAGCCCTTACCTGGGCTTCGAGTCGCTCCGGCCCGCACTGGACCTTGCAGCGCAGACCGGCCGCGGTGTGTTTGTCCTCGCGCTCACCTCCAACCCGGAAGGCGCGTCGGTGCAGCACGTCGGCGGAGCCGATTCCGTGGCCCGGCGCATCGTCGAGGCGGCAGCGGCTGAGAACCGGCGTTATCCCGGCCCGCTCGGCTCGGTGGGCCTGGTTGTCGGGGCCACGGTGGGCTCGGCCCTGTCCGACCTGCAGCTGGACCTCCGGGCCGTCAGCGGTCCCATCCTCGCCCCGGGACTGGGCGCCCAGGGCGCCACCGCGGCAGACCTGCGCAGGACATTCGGCGCAGCCTACCCCCAGGTCCTGGGAACCTCCAGCCGGGATATTCTGGCAGCCGGTCCCGCGGCCCAGGGGCTCCGGGATGCAGCCCTGCGCACCCTGGACGGACTCAGGGGCGAATAGGCGCCACCATGGTGCCCTGCAGGTGCGATGCAGGTGTGATGCATTGATTCGCCGCCCCCCAAGGGGTAGGTTTCTGGACAAGTCCAATGGCGGCCGCCTTGGATGCATCCGTCTTACCGGGGGTGTCCATTATGAGCCTGCGACCCTTGTCCGCGTCGGAACGCACGGCTGCACTGCAGAAGGCTGCGGCTGCCCGCGCAGCCAGGGCTGCGGCGAAGGAACGGCTCAAAAACGGCCAGACCTCCGCTGCGGACATCATCAGTTCGGCCGGCGATGACGAGGCCCTGGCCCGGATGCGGGTGGCTGAGCTTCTTGAAGCGCTGCCCGGCATCGGCAAGGTCAGGGCTGCGGCCATCATGGAGCAACTGGGCATCGCCGCATCCCGGCGGGTCCGGGGACTGGGCATACACCAGCGCCAGGCGCTGGTAGATTTTATAGACGAGAAGTAGGGCGTGCCACGGTCCGCCCCATCCGAACTCCGGCACAAAGGAATACGTGAGCAAGAAACCGGGACTGACAGTCCTCGCAGGTCCGACGGCTGTTGGCAAAGGCACCGTGTCCACCTACATCAGGGATAACTACCCCGAAGTCTGGCTTTCCGTTTCGGCAACCACCCGTGCACCCCGGCCTGGGGAACAGGACGGCGTCCACTACTTTTTCAAGTCCAGGGAAGAGTTCGAATCGCTGATTGCCGCCGGCGAGCTGCTGGAGTGGGCCGTGGTGCACGGCCAGAACACCTACGGCACGCTGAAAAGCACCGTCAAGCAGGCCATCGCCGACGGCAGGTCCGTCCTGTTGGAGATTGACCTGCAGGGTGCCCGGCAGGTCAAAGCGGCAGTCCCGGATGCGCAATTCGTCTTCCTCGCACCGCCCAGCTGGGACGAAATGGTGCGCCGCCTGGTGGGCCGCGGCACCGAAACCGCCGACGAACAGCGGCAACGGCTGGAAACCGCTAAACTAGAACTTGCCGCTGAACCGGAGTTCGACCACACCGTCATCAATGATGACGTTCGCCGGGCAGCGGACGAGCTTGTTTCACTCATGGGGCTGACACCGCACCCGCACGATTAGCCGGTACCGGTCAGCCCGTTAGAATTTGGAGAATTCGTGTCCACGAACCTTGAAGGCATCATCAACCCGCCGATCGACTCACTGCTTGAGGCAGCTGATTCCAAGTACGGCCTGGTGATCTTCGGCGCCAAGCGTGCACGCCAGATCAACGCTTACTACGCCCAGCTGCACGAGGGCCTGTTCGAGTACGTCGGCCCGCTGGTCGACACCAAGCTGAACGAGAAGTCGCTGTCCATCGCCCTGCGCGAGATCAACGAAGGCAAGCTCGTTTCCACGCCGATCGAAGCCGCAGAGTAAAGCAGCGGTCCTGTCACGAGACCACGCAGACTCACCTGTTGACGGAGATCACGTGCGCATAGTCCTCGGAGTCGGGGGAGGGATAGCCGCCTACAAGGTGGCATCGCTCCTCCGGCTTTTTACTGAAGCCGGACATCACGTCACGGTGATCCCCACGGAGGCGGCCACCCGCTTTGTCGGTGTGGCAACCTGGGAAGCCCTGTCCGGTAACCCGGTCACCAACAGCGTCTTCGACGAGGTCCATCAGGTCAACCACGTCAGGCTCGGCCATGAGGCCGATCTCATCGTGGTGGCCCCGGCCACAGCTGACCTGCTGGCACGCGCAGCCACCGGCCAGGCCAACGACCTCCTCACCAACACACTCCTGATGGCACGGGGACCCGTACTGTTTGCTCCCGCAATGCATACCGAGATGTGGCAGCACGCCGCCACCCGGGCCAATGTGGAGACACTGCGGGGCAGGGGAGTGGCCGTACTGGAACCGGCCAGCGGGCGTCTGACAGGCGCGGACACCGGTCCCGGCCGCCTGCCGGAGCCGGAAGCCATCTTTGATGCCGCCATGGCCCTTGCCCAGGGCAAACCGGACTACCAGCTTCCCCTCGCCGGAAAAACGGTCACCATCAGCGCCGGCGGCACCCGCGAACCCCTGGACCCGGTGCGGTTCCTCGGGAACAGGTCCTCCGGCAAGCAGGGCGTGGCGTTGGCTGTCGCCGCGCGCAATGCCGGTGCAACGGTCCGGCTTCTCGCCGCCCACATGGAGGTCCCGCCGCCGGCCGGCGTCGAAGTGGTGACCGTGGAGACCGCCTTGCAGCTGCGCGAAGCAGCGCTGGCCGCGGCGGTGGATTCCGACGTCGTCATCATGGCCGCAGCAGTGGCGGACTTCCGTCCCGCCGAGATCTCCGGCACCAAGATCAAAAAACGCGACGATACTGCGGACCCGGTGATCACGCTGGTCCGCAACCCCGACATCCTCCAGGAACTCGTGGAACTTCGGGACCATGCCCCGGAGTACGGGGCCGCCCGCCGCGGCCAACTGATCATCGGCTTCGCAGCCGAAACCGGCGACGGGCAGGGCGACGTCCTGGCCTACGCGGAGGCGAAGCTGAAGCGCAAGGGCTGCGACCTCCTGGTGCTCAACCACGTAGGCACGGACAAGGTCTTCGGCCAGGACACCAACTCCGTAGTCATCCTGGCCCGCTCCGGCGCCGAACCACAACTGGCCGCCGGCACCAAGACCGAGGTTTCGGCCGCCATCATTACCCGGATCGGCTTCGAGCTGAACCGCGTTTCGCCCCGCGCCTGACGCCAGGAGCGGCACGTTTCCTTAGCACGGGGACACACGCCGCCGGACGTCCGAGTCCTAACCAGTAAGGTAGTTGAGTGACTTTACCGCTGCACATTCCCCAGACCCACGGGACCACGCCTCCCGCACTCCGGCTCTTCACCTCCGAGTCGGTCACAGAAGGCCACCCGGACAAGATCTGTGACCAGATCAGCGACGCCATCCTGGATGCCCTGCTCGCGGCAGACCCGGAATCCCGGGTTGCCGTTGAGACGATGGCCACCACGGGCCTGGTCCATGTTGCCGGCGAAGTCACCACCGACGCCTATGTGGAAATCCCTCAGATCGTCCGCGAGACCATACTGGGCATCGGCTACGACTCATCGGCGAACGGTTTCGAC
>NZ_QAIQ01000719.1:15852-15920 GCF_003061105.1 Arthrobacter sp. HMWF013 | reverse complement strand
TTGCAACCCCGCCTTTCGTTGAATGGAGCACACCTCAAGCTGACGTCAGCTTGGGGTGCACTTCACCC
>NZ_QAIQ01000719.1:15389-15842 GCF_003061105.1 Arthrobacter sp. HMWF013 | reverse complement strand
GCCGCACTCATGACCGGCACCCACGCCCCCACCGCCCTCGGGCTCCACTCACAACCGGTCTAAGCAAGGGAAAGCGCATGTTCGTCGTTTCCATCACCTACACCGCACCTACCGGCTATTCCAACTGGCCACCCACGAAGTCATCCAGTTCGATCCAACTATGAGCGCACGCTGACGCCACAACCCATCACATTTTCCGTCAGACCGACGGACCACCAGAAGGAAAAAATATGGAAACTGAATCCCTCAAGGAGGCCGCGTTTGGCCGCCGCATCGCACTTAAGTCCGCGCTTGGAGCGGTGGCCGCCGCCAGCCTGGCCGGCGCATCACCGCAGGCGGCCGTCGCCTCAACCCACGCTGAAACGAAAAGAACCGCCGGAAAAATCGACGTACACGCGCACTACCTCCCGCCCGACTACCGGCAAGCGCTCATCGACAACGGCCACTCCCAGC
>NZ_QAIQ01000719.1:0-15379 GCF_003061105.1 Arthrobacter sp. HMWF013 | reverse complement strand
TCCCGGTCCTGCCCCAATGGTCCGCTGAGGCGCATCTGGAGATGATGAACCGCCTCGACATCGCAACTTCCATGCTCTCCATCACCTCGCCAGGAGTCCTCTTCGGCGAAAACCCGGTTGAATGGGCCAGACGCGTTAATGAATACGGTGCCGAACTCGTCCAAAAACACCCGGGAAGGTTCGGACTGCTCGCCACCCTCCCCTTACCCGACGTCGATGCCGCCCTCGCCGAACTGGCCCACGCCCTTGATAATCTTCACGCTGACGGCATCGTCATGGAGACCAACTTCGATGGCCATTACCTCAGTGACCCCCTGTTCGAACCGGTCCTGGCTGAACTCGATCGACGCCGCGCGACATTGTTCATCCACCCAACCTCGCCGGCGTGTTTTGAACACACCTCCCTGGGCTACCCCCGCCCTGTCCTCGAGTTCCTCCTGGACACCACGCGAACAATCGCAGACCTGGTTCTCGGCGGAACACTGGACAGATACCCAAACATCCAGATCATCGTTCCCCACTGCGGCGCAGCACTGCCATCCGTCGCCGACCGGCTGGCGGGCTTCTCCGCCCTGTTCCCCCTCGGAGGCCAAAACCCCGGGGACATCGACGTTATCGGCACTCTGCGGCGTCTGCACTATGAAGTCGGAGCCGGATACCCGTTCCCACGCCAGCTCAGCGGTCTCCTGGACCTCGTGGAACCAAGCCAGTTGCTCTTCGGAACGGACTATCCCTTCGGTGGCCTGGCCGGTATCGAGCGCAACATCAGCGCCCTGGAAGAAACGAGCCTCCTGAAGAAGGACGACGTCCGAAATGCCTTCCGGACAAATGCCCTCAGCCTCTTCCCGAACCTGAGCTCGCGTTAAACGCCCCCTCCAAACACAAAGCAAAGGCTATGCCCTTCGCTGCTTTGCAACCCCGCCTTTCGTTGAATGGAGCACACCTCAAGCTGACGTCAGCGAGAAGCACGCCAAACGTCAAAATAGGGTTCGCCATGCCTTCCTACACTCCCCCGCGGACCGTCAAGATCCCAATCCGACGCCGTCGGAAACGTCCGTCTGTGTCAATGACTGGTGAACGACATCATGGAATGAGCACGGAAAGCATTCTTCCTGCCCACACTTATCCGGTCGCCGTACTGTCGGGCATCAACTAATCTGCTACGACCGTCGGGGACCCTGGCCACCAAAGAGGAATCCTCTGCGTCGTAAACGCCGAGGAAAGCGGAATCGAACGCAACTGCGGCGACCGGCAAGGTTATGTATAAACAAGACCTACTGGGGCGCGCCTGAACCACTGGCCCGGTGCGATCGCCCTCCACAGCAAGCACTGACCGCTCAGGAGGACGTTGTGACGACCGACAGTCAGGTTACTCAGGCCTCTTGGCGGCATAAACCCAGATAGACCGAGAACCAGCGACCGCGACATACATCAGGGGCCGCGAAAAATCAGACTTAAGTGTGGACAATGTCCACACCACCTTTGGCCGGACAAATCAGCCGCAGCCGCCTTGAATCGGCCCGCAGGAAGCAGCTGGACGACGGGAAAGCTGGAAGAGAAGTCACCCCTAGTCATGCCGTCAACACAACGCCCAGCCATGAACGGGTGATGGCTAACCATGGCCACCACAACAGGAAAGAAAAGAGGACGCCTACCCATTTCCCAGCATGCGGAGACCACCCACACACCTGAATAGGCCCCGCGGCAGCCGGGCCACAACCCGCGCACCTAGCGTCAGAGGGACGCCGCCACAAGCTATGTCAACACGTTAAAGCAAAAACCCCTCTGACGAGGGGATATGCCGTGCCCGAGGTGGGACTCGAACCCACACACCTTTCGATACCGCATTTTGAGTGCGGCGCGTCTGCCAATTCCGCCACTCGGGCGCGGAATACATGGAGCAACAGGGTACGCCCACAGCTGATTGTGAGCAACGCGATCACTTCACGTACGCGGAATTACTCTACATGCAGATAGGCTGAATTCCAGAATCGCGCCGCCGACGCCGCAACCAACCCATGCAGATCAAAGTACGGCCGCGGGCCCACCTAAGATGGTGATGTTCCCCCGTACCTTTCCAAGGAGATCCCGTGACTGAACAGACGGAGTCAAACCCCACGTCCCAGCCGGCGCGCCGCGTCATTGTGGCCGAGGATGAAACCCTCATCCGCCTCGACATCATCGAAATCCTGCGCGGCGAGGGCTACGAGGTTGTGGGCGAGGCTGACAACGGCGAGAAGGCCGTGCAGCTGGCCGAGGAGCTCAAGCCTGACCTGGTCCTGATGGATGTGAAAATGCCCGTCATGGACGGCATCACTGCCGCTGAGAAGATCGTCAAGGCCCGCATCGCCCCCGTGGTTCTGCTGACCGCGTTCAGCCAGAAGGAACTGGTGGAGCGGGCCCGCGACGCCGGCGCCATGGCGTACGTGGTCAAGCCCTTCACCCCCGCGGACCTCATCCCGGCGCTGGAGATCGCACTGTCCCGCCATGAGGAAATCAAGGCCCTCGAGAGCGAAGTGTCTGACCTCCAGGAGCAGTTCGCCACCCGCAAGCTGGTGGAGCGTGCCAAGAGCCTGCTGACCACCAAGATGGGCCTGACGGAACCGGAAGCTTTCCGCTGGATCCAGAAGACCTCCATGGACCGCCGCCTCAGCATGCGCGAGGTCGCCGAGACCATCATCAACCAGGTCAACTAACAGCCGGCCCCAAAGCAACAAGGCAACAAAGCCACAAAGCAAAAGGGAGGATCCCCGCCATTCGGCGGGGATCCTCCCTTTTGTGCTAAAGCCTGATAGCTAGGACTTCTTCTTCTTTTCCGGCCACGGGCCCAGCTTTTCCTTCGGTGCCGCGCCTTCTTCGCCCAGACGTGAGGTGTCGGCGAGGTCGCCTACCCTGTGCGCCTTCAGCGAGTTGGTGGAACCGGCTTTTCCGGGAGGGGAACCGGCAGCGATGATCACCAGGTCACCGTCTTCCACCAGGTCCAGTTCCAGCAGGCTGCGGTCAACCTGGGCGGTCATTTCGTCGGTGTGGCCCACCATGGGGACCAGCACCGGCTGGATGCCCCAGGTCAGCGCAAGCTGGTTCCACACGTGCTCCACCGGCGTGAACGCGAACACCGGCTTGATGGGGCGCAAACGGGAGAGGCGGCGTGCCGAGTCGCCGGACTGGGTGAACGTACAGATGTACTTTGCTTCCAGCTGATCGGCGATCTCGACGGCGGCACGGGTGATGGCACCACCGCGGGTCTTGGGCTTGGTGCCCAGCGGGGGGACGCGCTCCAGGCCGTGGACCTCGGTGGATTCGATGATCCGGGCCATGACCTTGACGGTTTCAATCGGGTACTTGCCCACGCTGGTCTCACCGGACAGCATGACAGCGTCGGCACCGTCCAGCACGGCGTTGGCGCAGTCCGAAGCCTCCGCGCGGGTGGGGCGCGGGTTGTCGATCATGGATTCCAGGACCTGGGTTGCCACGATGACCGGCTTGGCCCAGCGGCGTGCCAGTTCAATGGCGCGCTTCTGGACGATCGGCACTTCCTCGAGGGGAAGTTCCACACCGAGGTCGCCACGGGCCACCATGATCGCGTCGAACGCGTCGATGATCTCGTGCAGCTGCTCCACGGCCTGCGGCTTCTCGATCTTGGCGATGACCGGCACGCGGCGGCCTTCTTCGTCCATGATCTCGTGCACGCGGCTGATGTCAGTCGCATCGCGGACGAAGGAGAGGGCAACCATGTCCACGCCGCGGCGGATGGCCCAGCGGAGATCGTCCTCATCCTTTTCGCTCAGCGCCGGGACGTTCACGGCCACGCCGGGAAGGTTGATGCCCTTGTTGTTGGACACGGACCCGCCCACGGTCACCGTGGCGACAACCTTGACGTCGTCCACCTCGATGGCACGCAGCGCCACCTTGCCGTCGTCGATCAACAGGGCATCTCCCACGTTGACGTCTTCGGTGAGGCTCTTCAGCGTGGTGGAGCAGATGTCCTTGGTGCCCGGCACGTCCTCTGTGGTGATGGTGAACGTGTCACCCTCGGCGAGGACGTGGGGACCGTCCACGAACCGGCCCAGGCGGATCTTGGGACCCTGCAGGTCAGCCATGATCGCTACGGGCTTGCTCAGCTGGGCCGCCGCCTTGCGGACATTCTCATACGTGTTGTCGTGCACGGAGTAATCGCCGTGGCTCATGTTCATCCGGGCGACATCCACACCGGCTTCCAACACCGCAAGCGTGTTTTCGAAGCTGGCAATTGCCGGGCCGAAAGTGGCCACAATCTTAGCGCGTCTCATATACCTACCCTAGTAGTTTGCTGCATTGGTTAAGTTGTTGTGGAGATGAACCTGCGGCGAACGCCGGAGCGTGGAAACGCCGGATCAGAGGACGGCGATGGCGCGGTCCGTGGGAGCCACCGGGGCCGGCAGGATGGTGCTGCCCATGAGGAACTTGTCCACGGCAGCCGCTGCGGCACGGCCTTCGGCGATGGCCCACACAATGAGCGACTGGCCGCGGCCGGCGTCACCTGCCACGAAGATGCCCTCGGTGTTGGTCATGTAGTAACCGTCGCGGGCTACGTTGCCGCGGCCGTCGAAGTTGGCCTTGACCTGCTCGTTGATCCCTGACGGTTCCGGTCCGGTGAAGCCCAGGGACAGGAACACGAGGTCCGCGGGAATGATCCGCTCGGTGCCTGCCTTGGGCAGGCGCTTGCCGTCGACGAATTCCGTCTCGGCAACCTTCACGCCGGTGAGCTTGCCGTTCTCCCCCACGTATTCCACCGTGGAGGCGAGGTACGTGCGTTCGCCGCCTTCCTCGTGGGCGCTGGCCATTTCGAAGAGGGTGGGGAACGTGGGCCAGGGCTGGTGCCCTGCTCGTTCCGACGGCGGCTGCTTGCCGATGGCAAGGGTGGTCACCGAGGTGGCACCATGACGGTGCGCGGTGCCGAGGCAGTCGGCGCCGGTGTCGCCGCCGCCGAGGATGACCACGTGCTTGCCCTTGGCGTTGATCTGGTTCTCGATGGTCTCCCCCGCCACCACGCGGTTTGCAGGCACCAGGTAGTCCATGGCGAAGTGCACGCCGTCGAGGTCGCGGCCCGGGATGGGCAGGTCACGCGGCACGGTGGCGCCGGTGCAGATCACCACGGCGTCGTAGCGGCGGCGGAGCTGTTCCCAGGTCACATCGGTGCCCACGGCGACGCCGGTGCGGAAGCGGGTGCCTTCCGCCTTCATCTGCTCGACGCGGCGGTCAACGTGGTCCTTCTCCATTTTGAAGTCAGGAATGCCGTACCGGAGGAGCCCGCCGATCTTGTCGTCGCGCTCGTATACCGCCACAGTGTGGCCAACGCGGGTCAGCTGCTGTGCGACGGCAAGCCCGGCCGGACCGGATCCGACGACGGCAACGGTCTTGCCGGTCAGGCGCGTCGGGGGCAGCGGGGTGACCCAGCCGTTCTCGAACGCTTCGTCGATGATGGAGACCTCAACCTGCTTGATGGTCACCGCCGGCTGGTTGATCCCCAGCACGCAGGACGCCTCACACGGTGCCGGGCAAAGCCGGCCGGTGAACTCGGGGAAGTTGTTGGTGGCATGAAGCCGCTCAATCGCTTCCTCGCCCTTGTCGCGCCAGGTGAGGTCGTTCCACTCCGGGATCAGGTTGCCCAGCGGGCAGCCCTGGTGGCAGAACGGCACGCCGCAGTCCATGCAGCGGCCCGCCTGTGCCTTCAGGACACCCTTTTCCTGGGCCTCATAGACTTCCTTCCAGTCCATGATGCGGACGGGAACGGGACGGCGCGGCTGGGTTTCACGCTGGCGTACTTTGAGAAATCCGCGTGGATCAGCCACCGGTCACCTCCAGGATTCGAGACCATACTTCTTCGCCGTCAGGGTCGAGACCCTCTTCGATGGCGTCAAGGCGGGTTTGCTGGACTGCAGCGTAATCGCGCGGCAGCACTTTGGTAATGCGGGCGGCCGTGTCGTCGAAGTTGTCCAACAACCGGGCAGCGAGCAGGGATTCGGTCTCCTCGTGGTGCTTGACCAGGAGGCCGTGCACGATGTCGCGGTCCTCGGCGTCGAGCTCACGGAGCTGGAGTTCGCCTGACTGCAGCGCGTCCTTGTTGACCTTCGTGGTCTCCAGGTCCAGCACGTACGCCGTACCGCCGGACATACCGGCGCCGAAGTTGCGCCCCGTGCGGCCAATGATGAGCGTCTGCCCGCCGGTCATGTACTCGCAGCCGTGGTCGCCGATGCCTTCGACGACGGCCGTGGCACCGGAGTTGCGGACCAGGAAGCGTTCGCCCACCTGGCCGCGCAGGAACATCTCGCCGCTGGTGGCGCCGTAACCGATCACGTTGCCGGCGATCACGTTGTTCTCCGCCTTGAAGACGTTGGTGCGGTCCGGGCGGACAATGATGCGTCCGCCGGACAGGCCCTTGCCCACGTAGTCGTTCGAGTCACCCAGCAGGCGCAGCGTGATGCCGGCCGGCAGGAACGCACCGAGCGACTGGCCGGCAGTACCGGTCAGGGTGATGTCGATGGTGTCCGTGGCCAGCACGTCCGTGCTGAACGTCTTGGTCACCACATGGCCCAGCATGGTGCCTACGGAGCGGTCGGTGTTGATCACGTCAACAGCGATCTTCACCGGGCTCCGGTCGGTCAGGGCTTCGGTGGCCATGGTGATCAGTCGCTGGTCGAAGTGCTTGTCCAGTTCGTGGTTCTGCCCGGTCATGTTGCGCAGCGGGGCGTCATCATCGAATTCGAGACCATGCAGGATCGGGTCGAGGTCCAGGCCCTCGGCCTTCCAGTGGTTGATCGCTTCGCGGGCGTCCAGGGCCTCGGCGTGGCCGATCGCCTCTTCGATGCTCCGGAAACCGAGCTCCGCGAGGATCTCGCGGACTTCCTCGGCCAGGAATTCGAAGAAGTTGACCACGAACTCGGGCTTGCCGGTGAAGCGTGCCCGCAGTTCGGGATTCTGCGTCGCAACACCCACGGGACAGGTGTCCAGGTGGCAGACGCGCATCATGATGCAGCCTTCCACCACCAGCGGCGCGGTGGCGAAGCCGAACTCCTCGCCGCCCAGCAGGGCGGCAATAACCACGTCGCGGCCGGTCTTGAGCTGGCCATCCACCTGAACCACTACACGGTCACGCAGGCCGTTGAGCATCAGGGTCTGCTGGGTCTCAGCAAGTCCAAGCTCCCACGGCACACCTGCGTGCTTGAGCGAGTTCAGCGGCGAGGCGCCGGTTCCGCCGTCGTGGCCGGAGACCAGTACGACGTCGGCCTTCGCCTTCGTCACGCCGGCGGCAACTGTGCCGATGCCCACCTCGGAGACGAGCTTGACGTGCACCCGGGCCGAGGGGTTGGCGCGCTTCGCATCGTAGATGAGCTGCGCGAGGTCCTCGATCGAGTAGATGTCGTGGTGCGGCGGCGGTGAGATGAGACCGACGCCGGGCGTGGAGTGGCGGGTCCGGGCCACCCAGGGGTAGACCTTCTGTGCCATCAGCTGGCCGCCTTCGCCGGGCTTGGCACCCTGCGCCATCTTGATCTGGATGTCGTCGGCGTTGCTCAGGTAGAGGCTGGTGACGCCGAACCGGCCGGACGCGATCTGCTTGACGGCGGAACGGCGCTTCGGGTCCAGCAGGCGGTCCACGTCCTCGCCGCCTTCACCGGTGTTGGACTTGCCACCCAACTGGTTCATGGCGATCGCGAGGGTTTCGTGGGCTTCCTGGGAGATGGAACCGTAGCTCATGGCACCCGTGGAGAAACGCTTGACCACGCTGGAGACGGGCTCCACTTCCTCAAGCGGCACCGGCGGACGGTTGCCGGTCTTGAACTTGAGGAGCCCGCGCAGGGTCATCAGGTTCTCGGACTGGTCATCCACGCCCTTGGTGTAGGCCTTGAAGATGTCATAGCGGCGCTCACGTGTGGCGTGCTGCAGCCGGAAGACCGTCTCAGGGTTGAAAAGGTGCGGCTCGCCGTCACGGCGCCACTGGTATTCGCCGCCGCCAAGGAGCGGGCGGTGCGGCTGCTCGATGCCGCCCTCCGGGTAGGCCATCTGGTGGCGCGCGGAGACTTCAGCGGCGATGACGTCGAGGCCGACGCCGCCGAGCTGGGAGTGCGTTCCGGCGAAGAATTCGTCCACCAGCTCCTGTCCGAGGCCCAGGGCTTCGAACGTCTGGGCACCGGTGTAGGACGCCACGGTAGAGATGCCCATCTTGGACATGATCTTCAGGACACCCTTGCCGAGGCCCTTGATCAGGTTATAGACGCCATCCTGCGCGGTGACGCCAACGACGTCCCCGCTGCTGATGAGCTGTTCCACGGATTCCATGGCCAGGTACGGGTTCACGGCTGACGCGCCGTAGCCGATCAGCACCGCAACGTGGTGCGTCTCGCGGACGTCACCGGCCTCGACCACCAGGGCGGTCTTGGTGCGGTTGGCGCTGCGGAGCAGGTGGTGGTGCACGGCGCTGACAAGCAGCAGCGACGGGATGGGCGCCCACTGGGCATTCGAGTCGCGGTCCGAGAGGACGACGTACTGCACACCGCGGTTGATGGCGCCGGAAACCTGCTCGCAGATTTCCGTCAGGCGGGCACGCAGCGCGTTCTCGCCGCCTTCGGGGCGGTAGAGTCCGCGGACCTTCATGGCCACGCGGTCGCCGTCGGCGTTTTCGATGTTGGCGATCTTGGCGAGCTGGTCGTTGTTGATCACCGGGAAGGGGAGCTGGACCTGGGGCTGGCGGACCTGCTTGGTGTCCAGCAGGTTGCCGTTCGGGCCGATGGCACACGTCAATGACGTGACCAGCTCTTCACGGATGGCATCCAGCGGCGGGTTGGTGACCTGCGCGAAGGACTGCACGAAGTAATCGAACAGCAGGCGCGGTCGCTTCGAGAGCACAGCCACCGGCGTGTCCGAACCCATGGCGCCGAGCGGCTCGGCACCCGTGCGGGCCATGGGGCCTAGCAGGATCTTGAGCTCTTCGGTGGTGTAGCCGAAGGTCCGCTGGCGGATGTTCACCGAAGCGGCCGTGTGGACCACGTGCTCGCGCTCGGGGAGGTTGTTGAGGTCGATCAGGTTGTCCTTGACCCATTCGGCCCACGGGTTCGCCGCAGCGACCTCGGCCTTGACCTCTTCATCATCGATGATGCGGCCGGAGTCGGTGTCCACCAGGAACATCTTGCCGGGCGAGACACGGCCCTTCTTGACCACCTTGGAAGCTTCGACGTCGATCACGCCAACTTCGGAAGCGAAGATGATCAGGCCGTCTTCGGTGATCCAGTAGCGGCCGGGGCGCAGGCCGTTGCGGTCCAGGGTGGCGCCCACGAGGTTGCCGTCCGTGAAGGAGACTGCGGCCGGACCGTCCCACGGCTCCATCAGAAGCGAGTGGTATTCGTAGAAGGCGCGGCGGGCCGGATCCATCGTGGCGTGGTTTTCCCAGGCCTCGGGGATCATCATCATGATCGAGTGCGTGATGGGCCGGCCGGAGAGCCAGAGCAGCTCGGCGACCTCGTCAAAGGAAGCGGAGTCCGAGGCACCAGGGGTGCAGATCGGGTACAGCTCTTCCGGGGAATCGCCCAGCAGCGGGTTGGCAAGCTGCGACTGGCGGGCACGCATCCAGTTGCGGTTGCCCTTGACCGTGTTGATTTCGCCGTTGTGGGCAATGGTGCGGAAGGGCTGGGCAAGCGGCCAGGACGGGAACGTGTTGGTGGAGAAGCGCGAGTGGACAATGGCCAGCTTGGTCTTGAAGCGCTTGTCCGACAGGTCAGGATAGAACGGCTCGAGCTGCGCCGTGGTGAGCATGCCCTTGTAGACGATGGTGCGGGAGGACAGCGACGGGAAGTACACGCCGAACTTGTTCTGCGCACGCTTGCGGATCCGCCAGGCACGCGAGTCCAGCTCGTTGCGGTCCAGCTCTTCGCCGTTGGCCGCCGCCAGGAAAGGCTGGGAGAAGTACGGCATGCAGGCACGCGCCATGGCGCCCACGAGATCGGCGACGATGGGTACTTCGCGCCAGCCCAGGACGGTGAGGCCCTCATCAGCGGCGAGCCCTTCGATGCCGGCCTTGGCGGCATCGGCTTCGCGCTTTTCGGCGGGCAGGAAGGCAGTGCCGGCCACAAACTGGCCGGGTGCGGGGAGTTCGAATTCGGTGACAGCCCGGAAGAACTCGTCCGGGATCTGCATCAGGAGCCCTGCACCGTCACCGGTGCCCTCATCGGCGCCCACGGCGCCGCGGTGCTCAAGGTTGCGCAGTGCGGTCAGGGCGGCGTCGACAATGTCGTAGCCGGGTTCGCCGCGGAGCGTCGCGATGATCGCAAGGCCACACGCGTCTTTTTCATGGTCCGGGTTGTACAGACCCCGTGCCTCCGGGAGCGCGGCGAAGCGCTTGAATGGAGAGACGGGGCCCTCTGATCCTATTTTTTCGGACCAACGTGGGCTATGAAGATGGGTCATCGAAGACGTCCTTCCTCGAGATCGTGCGTATGGAAGGGACACCGTTGGCCCCACTCGTCGGCGCCTGACGTGATGGCACAACAAAGTGTTATTTACAGGAAATTGTAGGCCAGGCTGGCCTGCTGAACTAACAGTTACGCAGGCATCCGGCCCCGGGCTTGACCCGGCCAGCCTGTCTCTGCTGCCGGTTGGGCCCCGTTGCCACGACGCTGTGGTGTGTGGGCGCTCAGAGCGGTGACTCTGCGACCCTGCCGTGCTGGCTTGCTACTTGCTCTTGCCAGCCTCCGGCGCGGATTCCGTGGCCTTGTGGCCGAAATTTCCGGCTACCGGCGACTCCGGAACGGGCTTGTTGCCGTTCCTTAATGCCGCTTCCACTTCCGTTGGGGCGGAAGGGTCCCGGGAACCGTTTTTGTTATCAGGGAGATTATCACGGGATTCACTATCTGAGACAACGGGGTCCATATCGCGGACCTCGGCCTCATCAGCCGCCTCAGCCTCCAAGGCCTCACTGCCGGCCGGTTCGCGGCCGGGCAGATAAGGGGTGTCCGGCTCGGGGCGCCCCTTCATTCCCAGCAGGACGAAGACGATGAGGGCAACTACAAAGACGAAGATGCTGGTCCAGACGTTGAGCCTGGTGGTGATGCCGAAGAGGCTGATCTGCTCGGCTTCGTCGATCCGCATGGCTTCGATCCACACCCGGCCCAGGGTGTAGTACATGGCGTACAGCCAGAACAGGCGGGCGCGCCTGAAGTGGAATCTCCGGTCCAGCGCGAGGAGGATCACCACACCCACGAGGTTCCAGACCGACTCGTACAGGAAAGTGGGGTGGAAGAGGGTGTCCGCCGGTGTGCCGGCGGGGAAGTTGGGGTTGTCCGCATCAATCTGCAGTCCCCAGGGCAGGGTGGTGGGTCCGCCGAAGAGTTCCTGGTTGAAGTAGTTGCCCCAGCGGCCAACAGCCTGGGCAAGCAGGAGGCCCGGTGCTGCGGCGTCCAGGAAGGCTGTGAGCTTGACCCCGGACCGGCGGCAGCCGATCCAGGCGCCGAGGACACCCAGGACCACGGCACCCCAGATTCCCAGGCCGCCGCGCTGGATCTGCGGGATGAGCCAGAGGTCACCCGTCCCGTCGAAGCCCGGGCCGAAATAGGCGTCCGGCGAAGACACCACGTGATAGAGGCGGCCACCAATGATGCCGAACGGGATGGCCCAGATGACGATGTCCCAGACACTGCCTTCGGGAGCACCGCGCTTTGCCCACCGGACAGAGGTCAGCCACAGGCCAACGATGATGCCGGCAAGGATGCACAGGGCATAGGCGTGGATCCGCAGGGTCCCCCACGGCAGCGGGATGTCGAAACCGGACCAGTCCGGGCTGGGGATGCTTGCGGGCACCATAACGGCAGCCTGCATGAGGGTCTGCATTGGTTTTAGGCTTCTTCCCTGACGAGTCCGGTGCTGAGCTCCCGGGTGAGGTCGGCAACTGCCTGGACGCCGCCGTCGCGGATGGCCGCAACCAGCGCGGTTCCCACGATGACGCCTTCGGCGTAGGCCCCGATCTCACGGACCTGGGCTGCTGTGGACACACCGAGTCCGACGCACACGCGCTCGGCTCCCGCGTGGTGTGCCGCGGCAACCACGTCCTTGGCGGCGCTGCTGACCGAGGTACGGGCACCCGTCACGCCCATGATGGAGACGGCGTAGACAAAGCCGCGGCTTGCCTCAACAGTGCGCTTCATGCGCTCAGGCGTGGAGGATGGAGCCACGAGGAACACCCGGTCCAGGCCATACTTGTCCGAGGCTTCGAACCATTCCGATGCCTCGTCCGGGATGAGGTCCGGCGTGATCAGCCCGGCTCCCCCGGCCTCGGCCAGCCGGCGCGAAAACTCGTCCACGCCCATGCGGACCACGGGGTTCCAGTAGGTCATGACCAGGACCGCTGCATCGGTTTTGCTGGTGATGCCGGCGACGACGTCGAAGACCTGGCGCACGTGGAAACCCTTGGCCAGCGCCTCGGTAGTGGCGGCCTGGATGACCTGGCCGTCCATCACCGGGTCAGAGTAGGGGATCCCGATTTCAATCAGGTCCGCCCCGTTCTCGGCCAGGGCAATTCCGGCGGCGATGGTCTGCTCGACGTCCGGGTAGCCGGCCGGGAGGTAACCGATCAGGGCGGCGCGGCCTTCGGCGCGGGCCTTGTCAATCGCGGCCGCCGATTTGCTGGCCGTTTGCGCGGTGCTCACAGCTGCTCCCCCTCTTTGCCGATTTCGGCTTCCGGTGAATCCTTGTCCAGCAGGTCGAACCATTCCGCAGCCTGGGCCACGTCCTTGTCGCCGCGGCCGGACAGGTTGACGATGATGATCTTCTCTGAGGCGTCCCCGGCTTCAGCAGCCAGCCGCTGGCCCACCTTCATGGCACCGGCGAGGGCATGGGCTGATTCGATGGCGGGGATGATGCCCTCGGTGCGGCACAGGATCCTGAAAGCCTCCATGGCTTCGGCGTCCGTGATGGGCTCGTAGCTGACCCGTCCGATATCGGCCAGGTAGGCGTGCTCCGGGCCTACGCCGGGGTAGTCCAGCCCGGCGGAGATGGAGTGCGACTCGATGGTCTGTCCGTCGTCGTCCTGCATGAGGTAGGAACGCGCTCCGTGGAGCACTCCGGGCTTGCCCAGGGTGATGGTGGCGGCATGGCGTCCGGTGTCCACGCCGTCGCCGCCGGCCTCGAAACCGTAGATCTTCACCGACGGATCATCGAGGAATCCGTGGAAGATGCCGATGGCGTTGGACCCGCCGCCGATGCAGGCGCAGACGGCGTCCGGCAGGCTGCCTGTCTGTTCCAGGATCTGGGCGCGGGCCTCTTCGCCGATGACCTCGTGGAAGTAGCGGACCATGGCCGGGAACGGGTGGGCTCCGGCGGCGGTCCCCAGCAGGTAGTGGGTGTTTCCGACGTTTGCCACCCAGTCGCGAAGCGCCTCGTTGATGGCGTCCTTGAGGGTCTGGGATCCGCTGGTCACCGGGATCACCGTGGCGCCCAGCAGTTCCATCCGGGCCACGTTCAGTGCCTGGCGGCGGCAGTCTTCGGCGCCCATGTACACCACGCACTCCATGCCCATGAGGGCAGCGGCGGTGGCGCTGGCGACGCCGTGCTGGCCGGCCCCGGTCTCCGCGATGATGCGGGTTTTGCCCATCCGCTTGGCCAGCAGTGCCTGGCCGATGACGTTGTTGATCTTGTGGGATCCGGTGTGGTTGAGGTCCTCGCGCTTGAGGAACACGCGGACTCCCCCGGCATGCTCGGCGAAGCGCTTGGCTTCGGTAAGCAGCGACGGGCGGCCCGAGTAGTTCCTGTTCAGGTCCGCGATCTGGGCAACGAAGTCCGGATCGGCCTTGGCCTTTTCAAAGGTGTCCTCGAGCTCATCCAGTGCAGCGATGAGGGATTCGGGCATCCAGCGTCCCCCGTAGGTGCCGAAATACGGCCCCGGGGCGTGCTTCAGCGAACCGCCCTGCAGGAATGCCTCCGCAGTGTTGTTCTCAGCGTCTGAGGGTGCGTCAACCATCAGTCTCACCGTCCTGTTCCAGTTGATCGTTCAGAAGTTTTGTGCCGCCGGCACCAGCGCCGGCGGGTTGGGGCCTAGGCCCGGGCAGCGATGGCGGCAGCGCCGGCCGCGGTGAACTCGGCGATCCGCTCACGGGGTGTGGAATCGCTCACGAGGGCTTCGCCCACCAGGATCGCGTTCGCGCCGTTTGCCGCATAGTGCCTCACGTCGTCCACGCCGCGCACGCCGGACTCGGCGATGACCAGCGCTTCGGCAGGAATCAGGCCGGCGAGCGAGGCAAAGACGGAACGGTCGACGTCGAGCGTTTTCAGGTTGCGTACGTTGACGCCGATGATCCGCGCCTCAGCCGCTACCGCACGCTCAATTTCCTCTTCCGTATGCGTCTCCACGAGCACGTTCATGCCGAGTTCACGGCTGAGCGCGCTGAACTCCTGGAGCTGGGCATCGGACAGGGCAGCGACGATCAGCAGGATGAGATCGGCACCGTGGGCACGGGCTTCCCAGATCTGGTACTCATCGAGCGTGAAATCCTTGCGCAGCAGAGGAGTGTCCACCCGGGCGCGGACAGCGTCCAGGTCTGCCAGGGAGCCGTTGAAGCGGCGCTGTTCGGTGAGCACACTGATCACGGCCGCACCGCCACGGGCGTACTGTTCCGCGAGCGAGGCCGGATCAACGATGGTGGCGAGGTCGCCCTTGGACGGGCTGCGCCGCTTGATCTCGGCAATCACCTTCAACTGGTCCCGCTGCGAAGCCGTGCCGCCGAGGGCCACCCAGGCATCACGGGCAGGCTCCGCGGCTGCGGCGCCGTCCTTCAGTTGTGCAAGCGAAACGAGGCGCTTCCTGGCCTCCATATCCTCCCTGACACCGGCGTTGATGTCATCGAGAACAGTTGCCATCAGTGGCCGGAGTTCTTCAGCTTGCTGCCTTCGACGCCATAGCCTGCCTTGCGCATGATGAATCCGGCGATGAGCCCGAGCACCATGACTGCCGCGCCGGCAATGAAGATCGGGGTGTTGGCGATCACGAACGCGATGGATGCAATGAGGGCGCCGACCAGCATCACGATCACGCAGGTCCACGCCGCGGGGCTGTTGCCGTGGCCAAGTTCCTGGCTGTGGTCAACGGCGCCGGGGGCTACGGTTCGGGTGCCTGACTTGGATACGGACGCAGGTGCTTTGCTCATGTGAATCTCCTCGGGATGAATACTGCTTACATTCTGCCATTTTTTGGCCGCGGCCTGCTTATCGGCGGCTGCGCGGCCGTGTCCGGGGGTGTGGCTTATGTTTTTCGGGTGGGTGGCTCAGGTGGGATCGTCGCCCCGGGACAGCCGGTCCCAGCTGTCGATCTCGTCCACCGGACCGGCCGGCGCTGTGACTCCGCCGGTGGCTGGTGTTGAGT
>NZ_QAIQ01000718.1:111-2405 GCF_003061105.1 Arthrobacter sp. HMWF013 | reverse complement strand
GTGTACGACGCCGACGTCCGGGAAGTCTGCGTCGTACACACCGTGGGTGGACGGGTAGGTGATCATGATGGCCGAGAGGACGTCCTTGTGGGTCTCGATCTTGGCCTGCAGGTCGGCGTGGTCGATGGTGCCGTCAGCGGCCGTGGCCACCACAACAACCTTCATGCCGGCCAGGACGGCGGAGGCGGCGTTGGTGCCGTGCGCCGAGGCCGGGATCAGGCAGACGTTGCGCTGCTGGTCTCCGCGGGAGTGGTGGTAGCCGCGGATCGCCAGCAGGCCCGCGAGTTCGCCCTGGGAGCCGGCGTTCGGCTGGATGGACACCTGGTCGTAGCCGGTGATCTCGGCGAGGTCGGCTTCGAGGCCGCTGATGAGTTCGCGCCAGCCCTCGGTCTGGGAGTCCGGGGCGAAGGGGTGGATGGAGGCGAACTCCGGCCAGGAGATGGCTTCCATTTCCGCGGTCGCGTTGAGCTTCATGGTGCAGGAGCCCAGCGGGATCATGGTGCGGTCCAGGGCCAGGTCCCGGTCCGAGAGCTTCCGGATGTAGCGGAGCAGCTGGGTTTCGGAGCGGTGCGTGTTGAAGACCGGGTGCTGCAGGTACTCGGAGGTGCGCAGTACCGATTCGGGCAGTTCGAAGCCCTGCGCTTCCACAACGGGACCGGCGCCAAAGGCGACGACCACCGCGGAGAGGACCTCCGGCGTCGTGGTTTCATCAACGGACACACCAACGGTGTCCGCGTCGATGAGGCGCAGGTTGATGCCCTGGGCTTCGGCGGCGGAGATGACCTTGGCGGCCTTGCCCGGCACGCGGACCGTGATGGTGTCGAAGAAGGAGTCGCTGACCAGTTCGCGGCCTGCCTTGGCCAGCGTGGCGGCGAGGGCGCGGGTGTTGTTGTGGACGGTTTCGGCGATTGCCTTCAGGCCGTCGGGGCCGTGGTAGACGGCGTAGAAGGAGGAGACGATGGCCAGCAGCGCCTGCGCGGTGCAGATGTTGGAGGTGGCCTTCTCGCGGCGGATGTGCTGCTCGCGGGTCTGGAGGGCCAGTCGGTAGGCGGGGACGCCGGCGTTGTCCTTGGAGACGCCCACGATGCGGCCGGGGAGGGTTCGCTCCATGCCTTCGCGGACGGCCATGTAGGCGGCGTGAGGACCGCCGAAGAACAGCGGCACGCCGAGGCGCTGGGTGGAGCCGACGGCGACGTCTGCGCCCTGCTCGCCGGGAGGGGTGATGAGGGTGAGGGCCAGGAGGTCGGCGGCGACGGTGACCAGGGCACCGCGTTCCTTGGCTTCTGCGATCACTGCGGACTGGTCCCAGACCCGGCCGGAGACGCCGGGCTGCTGGAGGACGATGCCGTTGATGTCGCCGTCGGGCAGTCCGTTGGAGAGGTTGGCGATTTCGACCTCGAAGCCGAGGGCTTCCGCGCGGCCCAGCACGATGGCGATCGTCTGCGGGAGGAGATCGGCGTCCAGGACGGTCTTGCCGTCCTTGGCGGTTTTGTTCTTGTTGGCGCGGCGCATCAGGAGCACTGCTTCGGCGACGGCGGTGGCTTCGTCCAGCAGGGAGGCGTTGGCTACCGGGAGGCCGGTGAGGTCCTGGACCATGGTCTGGAAGTTCAGCAGCGCCTCGAGGCGGCCCTGGGAGATTTCCGGCTGGTACGGGGTGTAGGCGGTGTACCAGGCGGGAGCCTCGAGGATGTTGCGGCGGATCACCGGCGGGGTCACGGTGTCGTAGTAGCCCTGGCCGATCATCTGCACGGCCATCTTGTTCTTGCCGGCGAGCTTGCGGAGTGCGGCGAGGACCTGGACTTCGCTGAGGGCGCTGTCCAGGCTGAGGGGGGATTCCTGGCGGATGGAGTCGGGAACGGCAACGTCCACGAGGCCGTCAACGGTGTCGTAGCCGACGGCTTTGAGCATGGTGTCGATGTCGGCCTGGCGGCGGGCACCGATATGCCGATCGGCAAAGGTGGTGGGGGACGACTGGACTGTCATGAAGGAACTCCATAATTCAGGTGGCGTGCTGGGTACGCCACATTGATTCGGGTTCCTCCCCGCTCTGTATTGGACCTGAGAGTTTCCGCCGCACCTGCTGTTCGCAGGGTGCTGCTTGCACCGTCGGTGAGCCCGTTGCCGGACTGCTTTCCAGAGTTGCCTAACCGCGGCGGTACGTGGGCCTGAGAGATTCCTGGGGAGGATTTGCTCCTACGGCGCCTGCTGAACGTACCGGCAGAACTCTCCCGCCGCAGATCAAAAGCATGCATCACGTCATCCGTGACACGCCTCACAGCTTAGCCGGGTTCCGG
>NZ_QAIQ01000718.1:0-101 GCF_003061105.1 Arthrobacter sp. HMWF013 | reverse complement strand
GCTTGCCCCGTCGGTGAGCCCGTTGCCGGACTGCTTTCCAGAGTTGCCTACCCGCGGCGGTACGTGGGCCTGAGAGATTCCTGGGGAGGATTTGCTCCTAC
>NZ_QAIQ01000107.1 GCF_003061105.1 Arthrobacter sp. HMWF013 | reverse complement strand
GGGTTGAGGCAGCGTTGCACGGATTTCAGCTCCGCTGCGGGCCTCGACGCCGAAGCCGCCCGCCAGTGGGCCATCGCCCGCGAAGTGGAAAACGCCCTGCAGTACGCCTCACTGCCCCGCCATCAGGGGGACCTGGCCCGGTCCTTGTGGGTAGCCAGCACCCTGGCCGGGCGGACCCTCGAAGGGCTGCCCGGCGCCCATGACCTGCCTGAACCGGGGCAGTCCCCCGGCTGAGGTTGGCGTCCCGTCCGCCGGGCGCAGGCCCTGGACATGCAGCCCTCTAACGTCCACAGTCAGTTGCCCGCTGACTTCACCGCTGCGAAAGCTGAGCTGACCGCTTCAACCGCGGTATCGACGTCGTCCGCGTCAGTGCTCCAGTTACTGACCGAAACGCGCAGGACGTCCCGGCCCTGCCAATGCGACCCGGACATCCAGACTTTGCCGTCCTCAATCAGCCGCGCCGCCACGGCGCGCGTGATGGCGTCGTCTCCGAAGGCGAGGGAAACCTGCGTGTAGTCCACGTCGTTGAGCACCTCGATGCCCTCCACTTCCGCAAGCCGGCGGCTGATCCGGGCGGCGGCGCCGGCCAGGCCGCGGACCTGGGCGGCCACACCTTCGCGGCCGAGGGAACGGAGGGCAGCCCAGACGGTGATGCCACGCCCACGGCGCGACAGCTCCGGCACTTTCTGGAAGGGGTCCCCCGGTCCTTCAGCGTCATGGACCATGTAGCTCGTGGTGGCGAGCCCCATCGCGCCGCGGAGCGCGCCGGTATCCCTGACGATCGCGATACCGCAGTCGTAGGGGACGTTGAGCGTCTTGTGGGCGTCTGTCCCCCACGAATCAGCCTGCGCCATGCCGGCCGTCAGCCCGGCGAGTTCGGGGACGGCAGCGGCCCAGAGGCCGAAGGCACCGTCCACGTGTACCCAGGCACCGTGGCGACGGGCGATCCGGATGGCGTTCTCAAAGGGGTCGAAGGCTCCCGAGTGCAGGTTTCCGGCCTGCAGGCAGACGATGGCAGGTCCTGGCCCTTCCGAGAGCATGGTGTCCAGCGGGTCAGCCAGCAGCCTGCCCTGGTCATCTGTGGGGACCAGGGTGGGGCTGCCAAGACCGAGGTAGCGAAGCCCCATATCGATGGTGTCGTGGCGTTCCTGGCCTACGAAGCATCTGATCCGCGGGGCGCCCGCGAGCCCGTACCGGTCCAGGTTCCACCCGGCGTCGGCCAGCAGCCGCCAGCGCGCGGCCGCCAGTCCGGTGAAGTTTGCCATGGTGGCCCCGGTGGTGAAG
>NZ_QAIQ01000106.1 GCF_003061105.1 Arthrobacter sp. HMWF013 | reverse complement strand
GCCCGGCGCACCTACACAGTGGCCGGACCGACCGGCCAGCCCGTTCAGGCGAGCATCGCGTTCGACGGCGTCACCGCCGTCGTCGAGGTGGCCAACACCTGCGGGCTCGGGCTGCTGCCGGACGGCAGGCTTGAGGCGCTCGACGCCTCAAGCCGCGGTTTCGGTGAAGCGGTCCTGTTCGCCCTCAGCCTCAACCCGGCCAGGATCGTGCTGGCCCTGGGCGGCAGCGCCAGCACCGACGGAGGCATGGGCATGCTGACCGCCCTGGGCTACAGCTTCCGCGATGCCGAGGGGCGCCAACTTTACGGCAACGGCCGGACCCTTGTCCGGATCCATACCGTCCACCGGAGTATGCTGCCCGAACTGGCCGACACTGAGTTCGTCATCGCCAGTGACGTCCACAACCCGCTCCTCGGAGCCGAGGGCGCCGCCGCGGTGTTCGGACCGCAGAAGGGTGCCGGACCCGGGGACGTCACGGTACTTGAGGCGGGACTGGAACATCTGGTCGCCACGATGGAAGAGGCCGGTTTTACGGCCTCCGGCGCACTGGCGGAGCACGCAGGTGCCGGCAGCGCCGGCGGAATTGGCTACGCCTGCCTGCTGCTGGGTGCCACGCAGGTCTCCGGCGCCGATTATTTCCTGGACCTGCTGGACTTCAACACCCGCAAGGACAACTGCGACATCGTGATTACCGGCGAAGGCAGCATCGACGAACAGACCCTGGCCGGGAAGCTGCCCGCCGCCGTCGCCCGCCGTTCAGGGGCCCTGCCCATCATCGCCGTCGCCGGCCGTTCCCTCCTCGCCAGGGAGCGGTGGTCCGAAATGTCCCTCACCCGCGTTTACACCCTGGCCGAGTACACCGACAAGGACTCCTCCAAGGATTCCGAGCTCTCCCGGGCCCTGCTCCGCCGGATCGGACGGGATATCGGAACAAGCCTCCTGTAAGCCGGCTGCCACCGCTCACAGGAACAGGAACGCCCGCCCGGGGGTAGCCCGGGCGGGCGTTCCTGCGTGGCGCCACCTCCGGCGACGGCCCTTGAGGATCCCTGCCTCCTGGTAATTACTGCGCAGGCATGGGACTGTCCGGTGCACTGTCCAGGCCTTTCGTCACTTCGTAGTGGAAGCCATCGCGGTCCTCCGCCGCCCAGGCCTCATAGAACTCAGCTTTTTCGAAGAGCCTTCGGTTCCCCGCAGGCGGACGGAGCCAGAGGATCTTCCCGTCGTCGGTCACCGCATCAACGTGTCCACCGCTGACGGTGCTGCCCAGCTGCCGGATCTCCACGATGGCTCCCGTGAGGAGCGTCCAGTCGGTAACGCGTCGCAGGTCCATGCTCAGCCGTGGTTGTACATAACGTGCTTGGTGCGGGAGAAGTCTTCCAGGGCGTACACGGAAAGGTCCCGGCCGTAGCCTGAGCCCTTGAAGCCACCCCAGGGCATTTCGTTGGCAATGACCAGGTGCGAGTTGACCCAGACAGTGCCAAAGTCGAGCCGGCGGGGTGCGGACAGGGAACGGGCACTGTCCGTGGTCCACACGGATGCGGCGAGCCCGTACATGGTCTCGTTGGCCCGCGTGATGGCCTCATCGTCCGTACTGAAAGTCTCAACGGACACCACGGGACCGAAAATCTCCGAACTGGTGATGGCGGCTCCGGCAGGCACGCCGGTCACCACCGTGGGTTCGATGAAGTAGCCGGGACCCTCCATGGCGTTGCCGCCGACGGCGATGGTCAGGCCATCCTTGCGGATGTCCTCGAGAGCCGCGAGGACCCTCTCGTAGTGGGCCTTGGAGATCATCGAACCGATTTCGACGTCGGCTCCCGCGCCGGGTGCTCCGACGGAGATTTCGCCCACTTCGCGTACCAGCAGTTCGGTGAACTTTTCCGCTACCGACTCATGGACCAGGACCCGGCACGCCGAGCCGCACTCCTGCCCGCCGTTCCAGAACCCCGCTTCACGGACACCCTTCGCGGCCGCCTCCAGGTCGGCGTCGTCGAACACCACCACGGGGGCCTTGCCGCCCAGCTCCAGGTGCACGCGCTTGACCGTTGCGGCCGCACTGGCTGCGACCTTCTGGCCGCTGCCGACGCTTCCGGTGATGGCCACCAGGTCCACGTCCGGGTGCTCCGAAATCCGGTTGCCCACCACGCGCCCGGAACCGGTGACGATGTTCAGGACGCCGGGCGGGACTTCCCCGGCGATGAGCTCGGCAAGCTTCAGCGTGCTCAGCGGCGTCTGCTCCGAGGGCTTGAGCACCATGGTGTTGCCGGCCGCCAGGATCGGGCCGATCTTCCAGGCAGCCATCAGCAGCGGGTAGTTCCACGGAGTGATCACGCCGACCACGCCCACCGGCTCGCGGAGGATCACCGAGGTGTGGTTCTCCGCGTAGTCACCTGCCCCGGGCGCGGTGAAGGCACGTGCCGCACCGGCCGAGAACCGGAAGGTGTCGATGGCGCTTGAAATGTCGTCTTCGGCCACGGCTGCCGGTTTCCCGGTGTTGGCGGCTTCCAGGGATTCAAGCAGTCCGCGGTTGGTTTCGATGATGTCCGCAATACGGAGGAGGACCGTGGAACGGTCTTTAGGGGTCTTTGCTGCCCACGCCGCTTTGGCCGCAACGGCAGCCGCGACGGCGGCGTCCACGTCCTCGACGGAGCCCGCGGGCACCTGCATGAGGATTTCTTCCGTGGCCGGATTTTCCACATCAACGGTTGCAGCCGAACTCGACGCGACAAACGCCCCGCCGATGAACTGGCCGAAAGGAGGAAGGGAAGGCGCAGGCATCTCCCCGGCCCTGCGGACGGCGAACAATGCTGTTTCTGACGTGGTCATGATTTTCCTTCTGTCCTGTCTTTAGCTACGGAGACTTGGTCGAAACGGGTATTTTTTCGTTCTGGTGTTCCCAGAAGTCGGCTCCCTCGATCCCCAACGCCTTCGGATCGAAGGTAGGGTCCAGCCCCAGCTTCCGCTGGCGCTCGTAATCGAGGTAGATCTTGCGGACCAGCGGAAACAGGAACGCCAGGCAGATGAGGTTGACCCATGCGATCAGGCCCAATCCGATATCGCCCGCCGCCCACATGAGCTCGGCGTCCACCACGGATCCGAAGAACACGATCGCCAGGGTTCCTATCTTGAGGATGGTCTTCCAGGCATGGCCGTTCTTCCCGTCCAGCAGGTAGAGAAGGTTCGAGTTTGCAACATAGAAGTAGGCGAGCAGGCACGTGAAGCCGAAGAGAAGCACCGCGATTGCCACGAACCCGGCTCCCCAGCCAGGCACCAGGGTGTCTATGGATTCCTGGACCCAGTTGGCGCCGACGGGGACCCCCGGCAGGTTGTTGACCAGGAAGCCTCCTGAACCGTCTGAAACGTTGTACTTGCCCGAGACCACCATCATGAGCCCGGTGGCCATGCAGATCAGCAGCACATCGATGTAGATGCTGAACGTCTGGACCAGGCCCTGCTTGCCCGGGTGGGACGTGCGGGCCGCGGCCGCCGCGAAGGTGGCTTCGCCCAGGCCGTTCGATGAGGCGAACACCGCCCTGCGCACGCCCCACGCAACAGCCGCGCCGGCGATGCCGCCGAGGATCGGGTGCACGCCGATGGCCGACTGGAAGATCAGGACAACTGCCTCGGGAACCTTGGAGAGGTTGGTGAAGATGACGGCCAATGCCAGGACGAGGTAGCCGATGGCGAGGACGGGCACGAGCCCCTGGGTGACCTTGACCACCCGGGTGGTACCGCCCAGGATGACCAGGCCGATCAGCACCGTGACGAGGATGGCGGGAACCCAGCTGGGCAGGTTGAACGCATGCTCCGCGCTGGCCGCGATGGTGTTTACCTGCAGACCGGGGAAGACAAAGCCGTAGCCGATCACGCCGAGGACGGCCACCACCGCGCCAATCTTCGGCAGTTTCAGGCCGTACTTGATGTAGTACGGCATGCCGCCGATATCCTCGTTGGCCTTGCGCCGGTCTTCATCGAGGACCTGGCGCTTGAACGCCTGGGACAGCGTGGCCTCCGCATAGCCCACGGTGCACCCGACCAGGCCCGTGACGGCCATCCAGACGAGGGCACCGGGCCCGCCGGCACTGACGGCGGTGGCGACACCGGCAATGCTCCCGACGCCGACCCTGCTGGCCAGCGCGAGGACGAGCGCCTGGAATGAGGACAGTCCTTCACTGCTGTCATTGGTCTCCCTGAGCTGCCGCAGCATGTCGGGGATCCTTCTGAACTGAACGCCCTTGGTGGCTACCGAGTAGGCGACGCCCAGGCCGAGCACGACGTAGGCCATGGGCGCCCAGATCGCGTCGGAAATGACGGTGAGGAGCTCCGCGAAGTCGATGCCGCCCACCGCTTATCCGGTCTTCTGGGTGAGGTGGGACAGGGCAGCCAGGGAGCTCCGGACACGCCCGAGGTCCTCGGGGGTGAGGTCGGCAGTGGGGCGCCGGGGCAGACCGGCCGGAATTCCCTGCAGGGACAGGCCGGCCTTGACCGATGGGATGAACGGTACAGAGAGGAGCGCGTCGATCACGGGGTACACCGCCTTCCACACTTCGCGGGCCCCCGTGAGGTCACCGTCGGCGATCCGCCGGCTGACAGCAACAATTTCATCCGGCACGACGTTGGCCGTGCCGGCCATAACACCGGCGGCACCTTCGGCAAGCGCGCTGTAGATGTAGGCATCCCACCCGATGAAGGTGCCGATGACATCACTGTGGTGGTGGATCAACTGGAGTGCCTGTTCAAAGTTGGCGCTGGAGTCCTTGATGTAGCGGATGTTCTCCACTTCCTCGGCCAGCGAGCGAACCGTGGCCGGGTCCAGGTTGACGCCGGTGACGGCGGGGATGTTGTAGAGCATGATCGGGAGTTCGACGGCGCCGGCCACGTCCTTGATGTACGTCACGGTTTCCTCGAGGGAGAGCGGCTCGTAGTAGGGCGTGATGAGCATCAGCACATCGGCGCCCAGCTCTTCGGCTGCCTTTGACAGGCGGATGGCTTCGGCGGTGGACGTGGCGCCGGTATTGGCAATGACCGGGACCCGGCCGTTGGTGTGCTCGATGACAGTCTGGATCAGGAGCAGCCGCTCCTCGGAGGAGAGGGCCCCGACTTCACCGGTGGAGCCTGCTGCCACAACGCCGTCGACCCCGGCCTCGATGGACCTGTCAACAATCCGCCGCAACGTGGCAACGTCGATGGATTCGTCCTGGTTGAACGGGGTGGACAATGCGGTGAGTACGCCGCTGAGTGCTTTGGTCATGTCTGTTTCCTCTTTCAGTACGATCTGGTGGGACGCTGGCTCAGGCGGCCACGGAGATCCCGGAATGGTTGGGGGCCTGGCGCTGGGTGGCCAGCACACTGGCGGCCTCCTGGGCGGCCGAGAAGCCGGTGGTGATGGAGCTTTCGGTGTACAGGGTTCCCAGGAAGTCGCCGGCCAGGAAGACGCGTTCGGTCCCCCTCATCAGCGTGGACTGGAGCTTGGCGCGGCCGGGGAAGCAGTAGGGGGAAGCAACCTTCCACCGGTCGGTCTGGGCCTCGACAACGCTTCCGGCAAATCCGTGGCCCAGGACCTGGTCGAGATCGCGAAGGTGGGTCTGGATGACTTCTTCGTCGCTCTTCTCCAGCAGTGCGCGGCCGAGGCTGGCCGGTGAGAAGGTCATGAAGCTGCCGCCGGGCTTCCGGACGGACTCCGAGCCGCGGACGATGCTCGCCTGGTTCAGGGCGATGGCGAACGAGCGTTTGGGTGCTGCGATGGCATAGATGTCGTCCCAGGGCCGGGCCGAGGTCTCGTTGGTCAGGAAGGCAGTGCTGACGTGCGGGCCGTACTTGATCTGGCTGAGGGCCCCGCGAAGATCCTCGGGAAGATCCACGCCGATCTTGTGGGACACATCAGCCGTGGTGGCCAGGATAACCGTGCGGGCTTCCACTTCATGGTCCACGCCGCCCTGGCTGTAACGGACCACCACCGAGTCCTTCTTGTGCACAATTTCCTGGACGGTGGCGCCGAGCTGGATGCGGTCGCCCAGCGAGACCGCGATTGATTCCGTCAGCGTGGACGGACCGCCGACGATGCCCTGGCTGAGCCCCTGTCCGATACCGAGGACGAGGCTGAAATAGCCGATTCCGGCGCCGGCAGAAATCTCGTTCATGTCACCGGCGGAACGCGTGACGGTGGTCTTGAACAGTGCGGCTGCGTCGTCGGACAGGTTTCCGATGAAGTCCAGGAACGAGTTGTCGTTCTCGAAGTCGTAGATGCGCTGCTGGCGCATGGATCCGGATTCCCCCGAACGCTTCCTGACGACGCCCGTGTACTTGGCAACACCGCTGACAACCTTCAGCCCGGCGCGCAGCGTGTCGATACGCGACGACAGGGACATCGGGATGCGGAGCGGGTAGGTGGCGATATGTCCCTTGCGGATGAACTTGCCGTTCATGGACAGGGCCTGGAGGGACCCGGGGATCTGAACGGCCGTCACGCCCACTTCATTGAGCAGCGAATCGGTGGAGGAGCCTGCGCCCGCGAAGACGTGTCCTCCCCAGTTCAGCCAGTAGGCACCCCGGCGTTCGGAGCGGATCCGCCCGCCAACCCTTTCTGCCGATTCCAGCAGGAGCGTATCCCAGTGACGCAGCCGCCAACCGGCCGAAAGACCGGCGAGTCCAGCGCCAACGATGACTACATCTTTCATGTGTTTGAACTTTCCTTACGGGGAATGGGGGGGTGCCGGGTCTGCGACCGGAAAGGTCGCGGTGTGTCACGCGGCACATGGGCTTTGGGGGCGGTTCCGTGGAGCCGGGCGTAGTGAAGATTGCCGATCAGTTGCTGTGATGTGCGCCTGGTCACAGGTAAATACTACATCATTGTATGATTAATGCAATAGGTTTTCTGAGCTGGTGGCACTTCGCATCCAGCTGTCCGACAGCATGTACCCCAGCGGAAAAGGGTCGGTCGGGTCGAGGCCAACCTGGGACATGTCGGTGATCCACGCCTGGCCAGCCACGCTCGGAACGACGGCGTCATAGCCGCCCACGCGCGTCAACGACTCGATGGTGCTCTCAAACCGGCTGCCGATCAGAGACTCATGAACAAACTTTTCTCCGGGAACAATGAGTCCACGGGCGTGCATCACAGCGAGACGCGCGGAGGTCCCCGTCCCACAGGCGCACCTGTCAATTCGTCCAGGAGAGACGACGACGGCATTCCGGGAGTAAATGACGTCGCCTTGGCGCCGCAGCGGCTTAGTGAACTCGGTATTGGTGATCCCGGCGAACGCCGGGTTTTCCGGATGGACCGTCACCAGTTGTTCCGCGGCGGCAGCCTTGATGCGCTGGCCCACCAGGCACAGGTCCCGCGCCTCGTCCGGCACCAGGTCAAACCCCAGGCTCCCGGCTTCGATGATGGCGTAGGCCATGCCGCCCCACGCTACGTCCAAGGTGACGGTTCCAAGGCCGGGCACTTCGACCCGGGCGTCCAGTTGGTAGACGAACGCCGGCTGATTGGTGAAGCGGACACTGAGCACCTTGCCGTCCCGGCACTCGCAGCGCAGCCGGATAAGGCCGGCCGGGGATTCCAGGGTGAGCTCCGTGACAGGTTCCTGCATCGGCACCATGCCCGTCTCCAGAAGGACCGTGGCGACGGCGATCGTGTTACCGCCGGACATGACCGGGTATTCCTCCGCCTCCATGATGACGTAGCCCATGGCGGCGGCCGGGTCAGTTGATGGAAGGACCACGTTGACCGACCGGATCATCGAGCCCCGGGGTTCCTTCAGCAAAAGCTGCCTGATGTCGTCGCGTTCCCGCTCGAGGTAAAGGCGCTTTTCAAACATGCTGTTCCCGGGCACGTCTCCGACGCCGCCGACGACGACGTTGCAGACTTCGCCGCCAACGTGGCAGCCAACGACGTTGAACACTTTGCTGAACCGCATTCAGATTCTCCAGACGTGCAGATAAATCCCCTGTCAGGGCAGGGCGGTCATTGAACCGGGGTGTCCCGGCGTTCGTTGAGGCTGCGAAGGAAGGTCTTGGTTGCCTCCGCCTGGGGATTGTCGATGACCTGCGACGGCGGACCCTGCTCTGCGACCCGCCCCTCGGACATGAAGACGACCTCGTCCGCGACGCCACGTGCGAACCCGATCTCATGGGTGACCACGATCATGGTCATGCCGCTGCGCGCCAGCTCCTTCATGACTTCGAGGACTTCACCGACGAGCTCGGGGTCGAGTGCTGACGTGGGTTCGTCGAACAGCATCACTGACGGCTTCATGACCAGGGCCCGTGCGATGGCCACGCGCTGCTGTTGGCCCCCGGAGAGGGTGCTGGGATAGAAGTCCGCCTTCTCGGCAAGCCCCACACTGCGGAGCAGCTTCATCGCCTCCTCCCGGACCTGCTTCGGCGGCCTCCCCAGGACCCGGCACGGCGCCTCGATCAGGTTCTCCAGGACCGTCAGGTGGGGGAACAGGTTGAATGACTGGAAAACCATGCCCGTTGCCGCCCGTTGGCGTGCAATCTCGTTTGGCCGCAACTCGTGGAGCTTCTCACCTTTGACCCGGTAGCCCACCACTTCACCGTTGACCATCACGGCGCCGCTTGAAGGCTTTTCGAGGTGGTTGATGCATCGCAGCATTGTTGACTTGCCCGATCCGGACCGGCCGAGGATGACTACGACCTGACCGGGATAAACGTCCAGGTTGACGGATTTGAGCACCTCGAGGTCACCGAAGCTCTTGCGCAGTTCGACGATCTTTACGATGGGCCCGGACTTATCCCTCAGGGATTCCGTGCTGGGGGTGGTGGTCATGGCTAGCCCTCCTCTGCAGTGGTTGATGACAAGGTTGTCCGAACGCGCTTGCGCGGGCCTCCCAGGCCTATCCGGCCCCGCTTGGCGGTGCTTTGATGACCGGCAACGCCGCGTCCGTAGTAGCGCTCGATGCGCTGCTGGAATACAGTCAGGATGCTCGTGCACAGCAGGTACCAGAACGAGACCACGATCAGCAGCGGGATGGTTTCGAAGGTCTGGGTGTAGATCATCTGCGCGGAGTAGAGCAGGTCAGGCAGCGCGATCACGCTGACCAGTGAGCTGTACTTGAGCATGCCGATCACCTGGTTGCCTGTGGGTGGCACAATCACCCGCAGCGCCTGGGGCAGGATGATCCGCCGGAACGCCATGAGGTTGTTCATGCCCAGCGCAGCGGCCGCTTCGGTCTGGTGCTTGGGCACCGAGAGCAAGCCGCCACGCACGATCTCGGCCATGTAGGCCGATTCGTGGAGCGCGAGGCCTACCAAGGCAACCGTCCACAGGGTCAGTACCGAGTTAGTGGGGCCACCCACCAGCTCCGGTCCGCCGAACGGTACGCCAAGGCCGAGGCGCGGGTAGAGGGCGGAGAGGTTGTACAGGAAGATGAGCTGGATCAGCAGCGGCGTTCCCCGGAAGAACCAGAGGTAGGCGCCGGCCACACCCTGAAGAACCTTGTTCTCCGACAACCGGCAGGCAGCCAGGAGGATGCCCAGCAGGATCGCCATGGTCATACTCACGACCGTCAGGATCAGCGTGCGCCCCAGGCCGGCCATGATTTCCGGGTAGAACAGGTAATGCCACACGGTGGCCCACTGGAAGTTCTCGTTGGTCACCATCGAGTGGACGAGGTTGGCGACGATCAGCAACAGGAGGACGGCGGCGACCGTCCGGCCGTGATGCCGCAGCGGGACGGTTTCCTTCGCCAGGGTCTGCTGATCGGGGGTCAGTGCAGGTGAGGCGCCCCCGGCAGCCTCCGTATGTTGCGAATGCGACGTTGCTTTAGCGCTTTCCATGGCAACTATTACCTTTCGATTCCGTAGGACGCCATCAGTGGGTCAGCTGCCCGGATTCGGGATGATCTCGGACTTGTCTACCGCACCAAGGCCACCATTGAGGTCGTCCAGGACCTTGGAAAGCTCCCCGTCCTTGATCAGCTTGTCGGTGGCGGCCTGGAAGGCTTTGGCCAGCTGCGCGGTGTCGGCGTTGTTGGCCAGGGCGAGGCCGGTCTTGATCTCCGGGCCGAAGCCGAGCTTGGCCAACTTGAACTGGCCCTTGGTGTTCTCAACGGTGTAGGCGGCCTGGCTGCCGCTGGCCAGGCACGCGTCGAGGCGGTCCTGGCTGAGGGCAAGGTTGACCTGTGCCTGCGTCTGGAAAGTCTCCACCGTGGTTTCGGCTCCGCCTGACGCCTTGCATTCGTCGGCCATGGCTTGGGCGGTGGCCGCCTCTGAGGACCCCAAGGAGGCCCCGATCTTCAGTCCGCAGACGTCACCCGGCTTGTCAAAGCTGGTTTTGTCCGAGCCGGCCTTGACGATGAACTCGTCCTTGGAGACGTGGTTCGTGACGAAGGTGACCACCTTGGTCCGCTCGTCAGTTACGTTGATCTCCCCCGTCGCCGCATCAAAGCGGCCCGCCTGCAGGCCGGGGATGACGCCGTCGAACGGAATGATCTTGAACTCGACCTTCAGGCCGAGCAGGGCGGCCGCCTTGCGGGTGAGCTCGATATCCCAGCCCGTCACCTCGCCGCCGCCGACAGGTTCCATAACCGCCGGCGCGTAGACCGCTGCGGCGACCGTCATGGTCCCCTTCCCCTTGACCGAGGCCGGCACCATTTCGGCCAGTGCGGCGTCCACGCTGGGGGCGGAATCCACGCTGGACGCACCCCCGGCAGGCTGGGCCTGCGGGGATGAACCACATGCAGACGCGCCGAGCAGGACGGTGGCAAGAATGCTCGCCGTGAGGGTGCCGCGCATCACGCGGGCAGATGGGCGGAAGTTCATGGGTTCTCCTGAGGTGGGGTTTATTGCTGGTCAGCGGCCAGAGATAGCGGGGGCGGCCCGGGCGAATCCGCCGAAGGCCTGCCCGGCTCATGTCAGGCCCTGATACCAACGCTGGGGGAAGTGGATCAGGGGGCTTCAACGGGAAGTGGTACACAACAGCTGCCGCGGTATCGGCACAACGATGCAGCGGCAAAGCAAGGAGGACAAGCATTCACAACTCCGGACGGAGTCCCCAGGATCGGCTGGAGACTGATTGGTCCATCACCCTTGACGGGGTATATGAAGTACATCACAGCAATGACTTTAAAACAATAGTTTAGGGATATATGTTTTAGCGGCCGGGGTGTGGTGAAGCCCGGCGTCACCGTCTCGGGGCACGTCTGCCGGCCTGTAGGCTCGCAACAGTGACTAAGGGTCTCTGAATGTGTAAAGATTCAAGGTAATAGGGAAATTGGGCTGGCCGCCCGCTCCCGTGTACCAGCGTCAGGAGGGGCTCCGAAATGAGCGTTGCCCTCTCCACCCGCGCCCTGGACCTGCTCCTGCTGCTGCGGGGAAGTGAGCCGGAAGGGCTGGGGCGGGCCGAGCAGGTTTCCTATCAGCTCGAAACCGCCATTCTGATGGGCATCCTCACCGAGGGCGATCGCCTGCCGACGGAGTCCGTACTGGCCGCGGAACTCGGTATCTCGCCCATTACCCTCCGCCAGTCCCTTGCTGCCCTGCGGACCAAAGGCCTGATCGAAACGAGCCGGGGCCGCAGTGGCGGGAGCGTTATCCGCCGGCAGATCGAGCTCACAGACACACAACTGCAGCACAAACTCAAGGAAACCAGCACGGAAGCCCTCCGGGACCTCGGGGATCTGGGGGCCGCCATCGCTTCAATGTCCGCCCGTCTGGCCGCCGACCGCGCCGATCCTCAAAACGTTGAGCATCTGCAGGGCCTGGTTCAGCTCCACCGGGACACCATCGATGACCGGGCCCGCCGCCGGATGGACAGCAGGTTCCACGTGGCCATCAGCATTGCCGCACAGTCAAGCAGGCTGACCTCGGCGGCTCTGCAGCTTGAAGCTGAACTGATGACCCTGTGGTGGGGCGTGCCCGTCCTCCCGGGCAGCGGGGACTCGCTGGTGGAACAGCACCTGGCGATCGTCGAGGCGATCAGGGCGCGGGATGCCGACGCAGCAGCCCGTGCCGCGGAGCACCACAGCCGCAGTGAGATGGAATTCCTGATTGAGCAGCATCTGAGGCTGTCGATGAAGCCTGACAAAGGTGCGTGACGTGGAACCTTTGACAGAGGCCCTTGAACGGACCGCCGGCGCCATATCCTCGAGCATCGACGGGGTCTTTGCCGACCTTGAGAAGATCGGCGCCGCAGTCACCGCCGCCGCCAACGCAGCGCCCGGCATCCCCCGCCGCGGCGAGTTCCTGTTCCTGAAGCAGGACCTGGCCAATTTCATCAGACTGCATTCCGCCCTCATCGTCGGGGCAGGAATTGCCTACGCCCCCGGGAGCCTCCCGGAAGCGCCGCACTGGCTGGAATGGTGGCGCGGGCAGCCCAAAGGTGAGCCGAAGTTCGTCACCCACGACCTCAACCCCGAGTCACTGAACTACTACGACTACACCACCCGTGAATGGTTCAAGCTCCCTTCCACCACCGGTCGGCCCGTAGCCGTTGGGCCTTACGTGGACTTCGGGGGCATCAACAGCAGCATCATCACGCTCTGCGTACCGGCTCCCACCGCCCAGGGAATCCACGTGCTGGGATGCGATCTGACCCTGGCAAACCTTGAGGGCGTCTTCCTTCGGGCCCTCCAACTCCGTGATCCGGCGGTTGTCCTGCTGGGCCCCAACGGCCGGGTCATTGCCTCGAACAACGCCAGGATCGCTACAGGCACGCTGCTCTTGGACAAAGACCTGCAGCGGGCCACCTCCTCAACGGACGTCTCGCCCGAGGTCCCCGCCCGTCTGCCGTGGAAGCTCATCACCCTCGACGGCTGACAGCGGGCGCGGACAGTTACGGCTGACAGCGAGCGCTCCGCCGCAACCGCCAACTCCCGCAGGTCCCGCGAAATGACCCGTCCGGAGAGACAATGACGGTATGAGCACAGAAGAGCCCCTGCCGCCCGCTGCTGTACCCCCGGCCCCGGATGCCGCGCCGACGGCCCAGCGCGCGGAACCTGTTCCTCAGCCAGCGGGCGTGTCCGCGCCTCACCGCGTCACCCGGGCTGCCGTCATCTGGAGTGCCGTGGCTGTCAGCCTGGTGGTGCTGGTGCTGCTGATCATCTTCTTCATCCAGAACCAGGACATGGTGGCCGTGAAATTCCTCGGCTTTGAGGGCCGGCTTGCCCAGGGCGTGGCCTTCTTCATCGCAGCCGTCGGTGGCGGCATCCTGGTAGCGATCGCCGGTGGTGCCCGCATCCTCCAACTGCGCCGCAACGAAAAACGACGCCGCAACGCCACCGGCGCATAGCGCCGCCCGGGCTACTCCCCCGCGCCCGCGTGTTCCTCCGGGACAGCGTTCAGCTCCGCGCGGGTGGGTGGGTTGGCACCGGGCCGCGAGACGGTGATGGCGGCAGCCTTGGATGCGTGGGCCAGGAGCTCAGCCAGGCCCTCGGCCGGGAGATCCCGCAGTTCCTCCCGGTTCTGGGCTCCATCCAGGCCGCGGTCCACAATCCCGGAGAGCAGCGCGGCCATGAACGAATCCCCGGCACCCACGGTGTCAGCCACCTCCACTCCGGGGGCCGGATACTCCGCCTCACCTGCGGCCGTGACACCCCACGGGCCGGCCGCACCGCGCGTGACAACCACCATGGCAGGCCCTTCCGAACCGCCCAGGGCCAGCCAGCGGCGGGCAGAATCCAGTACATCCGCGCGCGGGTAGAGCCATGCAAGGTCCTCGTCCGAGGCCTTGACCACGTCTGACAAGGTGACAAACTTCTCCGCCTGCCGCCGCGCATAGTCCACATCGGTGATGATGCTGGGGCGGCAGTTCGGGTCGAAACTGATAGTGGCTGCCGGGTGGGCGTGCTCGACGGCGGCCAGCACGTCTGCGGCGCCCGGCGCCAGCATCGTGGCGATGGAACCGGTGTGCAGCAGGGTGGTTCCCTGCAGCATGAACGCCAGCCGGTCCGCCAGGCCGGGAAGCTCCCAGGCGAGGTCGAACGTGTAGGTGGCGGCGCCGTCGTCGTCGATCAGGGCGGTGGCCACGCTGGTGGGCAGCTCATCGGGGCCCAGCGGCAGCATGACCGAACTGGAGCGCAGGTGCGCCGCCACCGAATCACCGTAGGCGTCGCGGCCGTAGCGGCCGATGAACTGCACGGGATGGTCGAGCCGGGCCAGGCCCACCGCGACGTTCAGGGGACTGCCGCCCACATGGGCCTCGATCCCGGAGGCGCGCTGGACAACATCAACAAGGCCTTCGCCGATAACAGTGAGCATGGTCATACTCTGCCAGAGAAGCCGCCGCCAGGCATTGTGGGAAGCGGGCTTCGCCTACTATGGAGATATGACATCCCATGTCCTCCGGCCGATGACGGCTGCCGTGCCCGACGTCGAACATGTGCTCGCCACCCGGGGCACGGGCGGCTACCGCCAATACAGGATCCCGGCCCTGGCCGTCTCCCGGGAGGGCACGCTGCTGGCCGCCTACGATGGGCGCCCCAACCTGGATGACCTGCCCAACCCGATCGACCTCCTGCTCCGCCGCAGTACGGACAGCGGCCGGACCTGGGGCCCCCAGCAGGTGGTGCGGACCGGCGAGGGCCTGAATGGCTACGGCGATCCGAGCCTCCTGGTGCACCTGGAGACCGGCCGCATCTTCCTGTTTCACGCCGCGGGCACGCGGGCGGGCTTCTTCGAGGCGGTGGCCGGGCTGGAGCCTGATGACTCGGTGCAGCACTGCGACCTCAGCTTCTCGGACGACGACGGCCTGACCTGGCACCACCGCAGAATCACTGCCCAGCTCAAGCTGCGGCCGTCCCCGCGCCCGGACGAACCGGAAATTACCGGGATTTTTGCCGCTGCGGGGCAGGGCATCCAGATCCACACCGGCCCCTTCCGCGGCCGGCTGGTGCAGCAGTTTGTTGTCCTGGCGGGCGGTGCAATTATGGCCGCATCCGCGTACAGCGACGACCACGGGGACACCTGGACCCTCGGGGAGCTCATCGGCGCCGGGACGCACGGCTTCAGCCCCAACGAGAACAAGGTAGCTGCACTTTCAGACGGCCGGCTTCTCCTCCACAGCCGGGGTACACCGCGCCGTCTTGCCGCAATATCCGACGACGGCGGGACCACCTGGGGTGCGCTGCTTCCCGTCGGGGACCTCCCGGACCCGGGCGACAACGGCTCGCTGGTCCGCTTCGACGGGCTGCCCACTGTTGGCTCGTTCGCCGACGAAGCGACAGACACCTGGCTGCTGGCCACGAACAACCACGATCCGTCGCTGCGGCGGAACACAGTCCTGAGCCTTTCCCCCGACAACGGCCGCAGCTGGCCCGCGAAGCTGGTCCTGTGCCCCGGAAGCTCCGCCTATTCGACGGCGGCCCGGCTTCCCGACGGGAACATCGGCGTCCTCTACGAGCGGCAGGGGTACCGCGAAATCGTCTTCGCGTCGGTCCCGGCGGAGCAACTGGTCGGACAGCTCACCAAGGACAGGGCCGGCGCCGCGCCTGGGGTCGCGGCAGTCTCCCACTCAGGCGCCGTCCAGCAGGTGTCCCCCACCCTGGTCTTCGACATGGAACTCCGCTCCATCACCCCCGGCCGCCCGGCGGTCTGGCAGAACGCCGGGGAGTTCCACGTGGTGCCGTCCGGCAGCGACGGCTGGGGCGTCCACACCTGGAAGGAAATCGGGCAGGGCTACTCGGCTGAGGCGGCGCAGGTCATCGGCACCCGGGAGGCGCAGGACCTGAACTACGGCCCCATCATTCCCGGCTACAAGGCCGGGGACATCCTCGCGTTCACCGGCAGGGCCCGCAACGAAGGCACCCTGCCCCTGATCGGCGTCGGGCTTTCAGGTCCCGGCTCGGAGGTCTTTCCGCCGGCCGATCTGGGCGCAGGCGAGGAAGTCCTCTACTTCACCCCCGCCTACACCGTCACCGGAGCTGATGTGGCACGCGGGTTCGCGGAAGTGACCTTCGGGGTGGCCGCCGCCTGTGACGGGCGTGCCGTGCGCCGCCGTCGGGCCTTCAGGCTTGACACCCGCATAGGTGGCATCAGTGAGTCGCACTGAGAGAGCGTTGACCCAAAACCCGCATTAAGGGAGAGAGCGTCCGGGGAAAACGTGCGGTACGTGAGAGAGCGTTGGAACCGGCGGCCGCTTGACGCGGACCTGTGATGGCGCTTACAGTCATCCTACGAGCTCGGACGTCCTACATCCGATAAACCTTCTGGAATGGCGAGGCCCTCATGAATGTAACCACCAAGAACCTGCCGCTGGTCAACGACGCCAGCCGCCGGAATTTCCTCAAGCTGACCGGCGCCATGGGCGCCGCGGCAGCATTCACCGCCTCAGTGGCCGCCTGCGGCAGTCCGGCAGCCACCACCACCACGGGCGGCTCAGCGAGCGCCGCGGCAGTCAACAAGGACCTCACCATCGAAGCGGGCATCTCCTACGCCCTCTCCACCGGCTTCGACCCGCTCAGCTCGTCCGGCGCCACCCCGATGGCCGCCAACCTGCACATCTTTGAAGGCCTCATCGAGCTCCACCCGGCCACCCGCGAACCGTACAACGCGCTGGCGGCGGCAGACCCCAGGAAGGTCACCGACACCACCTACCAGGTGACCCTCCGCGACGGCGCCACCTTCCACAACGGCTCCCCCGTCACCACCGAGGACGTCGTCTTCTCCTTCACCCGGGTGATGGACCCCGCGAACAAGTCGCTGTTCTCCCAGTTCATCCCGTTCATCCAGGACGTCAAGGCGGTTGACGCAAAGACTGTCGAGTTCACCCTCAAGTACGCGTTCCCCGGCTTCGGCCCCCGCATCTCCGTGGTGAAGATCGTCCCCAAGGCCCTCGCCACCGATCTGAAGGCCTTCGACGCCGCGCCCGTAGGCACCGGCCCGTACAAGCTCATCTCCGCCGTCAAGGACGACAAGATCGTCTTCGAAGCCTTCGCCGGCTACAACGGGCCCAAGCCCGCACTCGCCAAGGGCATGACCTGGCTCCTGCTCTCCGACGCCGCAGCCCGCGTCACCGCCGTCCAGTCCGGCCGCGTCCAGGCCATCGAGGACGTCCCCTACCTGGACATCGACGGCCTCAAGTCCAGGGTCAAGGTCGAATCCGTCCAGTCCTTCGGCCTGATGTTCCTCATGTTCAACTGCAACAAGGCGCCCTTCAACAACAAGCTGGTCCGCCAGGCCCTGCACTACGGCCTGGACAAGGACGCCATCATCAAGAAGGCCCTGTTCGGCAACGCCAAGGCCGCCAGCTCCTACTTCCAGGAAGGCCACCCGGACTACGTCAAGGCCAAGAACGTCTACGGCTACGACGCCAAGAAGGCCGAAGAGCTGCTGAAGGAAGCCGGCGTGACGAGCCTCGAGTTCGAGCTGCTCACCACGGACACCGCCTGGGTCAAGGACGTTGCCCCGCTGATCCTCGAATCGTGGAACAAGATCCCGGGCGTCAAGGTCTCCGTCAAGAGCATCCAGTCCGGCGCCCTGTACACCGACCGCGTCGGCGCCGGCGACTACTCGGTGGTTGCAGCCCCGGGTGACCCTTCCGTCTTCGGCAACGACGCGGACCTGCTCCTGAGCTGGTTCTACTCCGGCGCCACCTGGATGGAAAAGCGAGCCTACTGGACCGCCCCGGAGCGCGCCCAGCTGCAGGAGCTGATGAACAAGGGCTCCCAGGCTGCCAAGGAAGATGCCAGGAAGATCACCGGCGAAATCGTCGACCTGATCTCCGAGGAACTCCCGCTCTACCCGATCTTCCACCGCCAGCTGCCCAGCGCCTGGGACGACAAGAAGCTCAACGGCTTCAAGCCGCTGCCCACCACCGGCATGTCCTTCATCGACGTCGGACGCACCGCCTAAGCACCCCCTTGCGTTGCGAGGCCTGCCCTGCGCCCCTGATCCCCCCGGGAAGCACGCAGGGCAGGCCCGCAACACAGGATCTGCAGCACCCCACACACACCGGAGAACACATTGGTCACGATATTGCGTCTGCTCGGCCGCAGACTCGCAGCACTGCCATTAATGATCCTGGGCATCACCTTGCTGGTCTTCCTCGTCCTGCAGGCAGCTCCCGGCGACCAGGCAAGCTCGGCCCTCGGCGACGGCGCCAGCGAAGAAGCCAAACAGCAGTACCGCCAGGAAAACGGCCTGAACGATCCGCTGATCGTGCAGTACTTCGGCTTCCTCGCCAAGCTGCTGCGGTTCGATCTCGGCGTCACCACCCCGCCGGCAAAATCGGTGGCATCCATGATCGGCTCGGCGTTCCCCCTGACGCTTCAGCTGACCTTCCTGGGCGTCCTCATCGCGATCGTCCTGTCCCTGGTCTTCGGCATCCTCGGTGCCCTGTACCGCGATAAATGGCAGGACCAGCTGGTCCGCGTCTTCTCGATCGCCGCGATCGCCACGCCGTCGTTCTGGCTGGGCATCCTGCTCATCCAGTGGTTCGCCCTCGGCGCCAGCCCGCTGTTCCCCTCCGGCGGCATCGCGACGCCGGAATCCGGTTTCGGCGGCTGGCTCAACTCCATGGCCCTCCCGGCCCTGGCGCTCGGCATCCCTGTTTCGGCGTCACTGATCCGGGTGGTCCGCACCTCGATGGTGGAGGAGCTGGACCGCGATTACGTCCGCACCGCCATCGGCAACGGCGTCCCCTACGGCGAAGTGGTCTCCAAGAACGTCCTCCGCAACGCCCTGGTCACTCCGGTGACCGTGCTGGGACTGCGCGTGGGCTACCTGCTGGGCGGCGCCGTCGTGATTGAAATGATCTTTGCCCTGCCCGGCATGGGCCAGTTGATCCTGAACGGCATCACCAACCTGGACATCAACCTGGTCCAGGGCGTGGTGCTCACCATCTCCGTCACCTTCGTTCTGGTGAACATCGTGGTGGACCTCCTCTACCTGCTCATCAACCCCCGAATCAGGACGGTATAGCTCATGCGCAGCAAGCTCGCAGACCGGCTGAGTGCGCCGGGCATCCGTTTCAAGGCCCTGCCCTGGGGCTCCCGCATCGCCCTTCTCTTCCTCATCATGATCGTCCTGGCGGCCGTCTTCGCGCCGGTCATCGCCCCGCATGACCCGCTGGAAACGTTCATCCCGGCCACCCCGCCGGGCGCTGAGCACTTCTTCGGCACCGACCGGCTGGGCCGCGATATCTTCTCCCGGCTGCTGTTCGGCGCCCAGTCCTCGCTGATGATCGGCCTCGGCGCCGTGATCCTGGCCATCCTGGTCGGCGCCCTGCTGGGGTCCCTCGCCGCGACGTCCAGCAAGGCAGTGAACGAAATCATCATGCGCCTGATGGACATCCTGATGGCATTCCCGGGCATCGCCCTGGCGGCCGTCCTGCTGGCCGCTTTCGGCAACTCCGTGCCCACCATCATCATTGCGATCGCCATCATCTACACCCCGCAGCTGGCCCGCGTGGTCCGCGCCAACGTGCTGTCGCAGTACGGCGAAGACTATGTCCGCGCCGAGCGCGTGATCGGTGCCGGCCGCTTCTACATCCTGCTCAAGCACATCGTCCGCAACACCGCAGCCCCCGTGCTGGTGTTCGCCACGGTCATGGTGGCCGACGCCATCATCCTCGAGGCCTCGCTGTCCTTCCTGGGCGCCGGCGTGCAGGACCCCGCGCCGTCCTGGGGCAACGTGATTTCCTACGGCCGCAACCTGGTGCTGTCCGGCGGCTGGTGGGCCACCACCTTCGCCGGTGTGACCATCCTGCTGACGGTGCTGTCTCTGAACATCCTTGCCGAGGGCCTCACCGACGCCATGGTGAACCCGAAGCTGCGCAAGGCAGTGACCGTGAAGGACGACGACGGCTCGGCAGCTGTTGTTGCCGGCGCTGCGGTGGGTGCCGCCGTCGAACCTGTTGATACCCAGGTGGCGACCTCCGTGGCCCAGCCTTCGGTGGTGGAGGAGCACGAGCTCGACGGCGTCCGCGCCGCCTTTGGTGATGTCCTTACCGAAGAGCGCTACACCGAGGCAGCCGTCCTCGCCGATCCGAAGCTTGCCGCGGCGAACCCGCACCTGTTACTGGACAAGGAACTCGAACTGCTCTCAGCCATCGAGGCCAAGCGCACCGACCGCCTCCCCCAGGTCCCGGTTGGCGCGCGGAACGTCCTTGAAGTGAAGAACCTGTCCATCCGCTTCCCCGGCCGTTTCGGCGAGACCGCGATCGTGGACAACGTCTCCTTCACCGTCCGCGAAGGCGAAACCATGGGCCTGGTGGGTGAATCGGGCTGTGGAAAGTCCATCACCTCCCTGGCCGTCATGGGCCTGCTGCCCAAGACCGCCCAGGTTACCGGGTCCATCACCTTCGACGGCAAGGAACTGCTGGATCCGTCTACCAAGCACAGCAGCATCAAGGCCTACGAGGGCCTGCGTGGCCAGCAGATCGCCATGGTCTACCAGGACGCGCTGAGCTCCCTGAACCCGTCCATGAAAATCAAGGACCAGCTGGAGCAGCTGACCAAGCGCGGCGGCCGCAAAACCCCCACCGAGCTGCTGGAACTGGTCAAGCTCGATCCCGTGCGGACACTCGCCAGCTACCCGCATGAGCTCTCCGGCGGCCAGCGCCAACGCGTCCTGATCGCCATGGCCCTGTCCCGTTCGCCGAAGATCGTGGTGGCGGATGAGCCCACCACCGCCCTGGACGTCACCGTCCAGAAACAGGTGGTGGACCTGCTCAACGACCTGCGCGAACAACTCGGCTTCGCCATGGTCTTCGTCAGCCACGACCTCGCCCTGGTAGCCTCCCTGGCCCACCGCATCACGGTCATGTACGCGGGCCAGGTGGTGGAATCAGCACAGGCGTCCGAACTCCTGCAGAACCCCCAACACGAATACACCCGCGGCCTGCTCGGTGCCGTCCTCTCCATCGAGGCCGACGCCGTCCGGCTGCACCAGATCCCCGGCACCGTCCCATCCCCGCGCGACTTCGCCGCCGGTGACCGCTTCGCTCCGCGCTCCCTGCGGTCCGACGCCGATCCGGACCAGAAGCTGGTCCTGACATCCGTAAGTGCCGCCGGAGGCGGGGATGCCGACCACTACTGGGCAAGCCACCTGAAGGAGGATGCACAGTGAGCGAATCCACCGGTAAGCCGGTCATCGAGCTCAAGGACGTCAAGGTCCACCACCACGCACGCGGCGGCGGGCTCTTCCGCCCCAACATCGTCAAAGCCGTGGACGGCGTCGACTTCACCATCAGCCGCGGCGAAACCGTGGGAATCGTGGGTGAGTCCGGCTGCGGCAAGTCCACCCTCGCCTCCGTGCTGGTGGGACTGCAGGTCCCGACGTCGGGCGAGGTCCTCTTCCACGGCAGGCCCGCCATCAAGCGGAACGCCGCGATGCGCAAGGAATTCGGCCGTTCCGTGTCCGTTGTCTTCCAGGACCCGGCCACCGCGCTGAACCCGCGGATGACCGTCCAGGACATCCTGACGGACCCGCTGCAGATCCACGGCATCGGAACCGCAGCTTCGCGGGCGGCCAAGGTCAAGGAACTGCTGGCCCTCGTGGGCCTGCCGCAGTCCGCGTCCGAGGTCACGCCGTCGCAGGTTTCCGGCGGGCAGCGGCAGCGTGTGGCGATCGCCCGCGCCCTGGCCCTGGATCCGGACATCATCGTGGCGGACGAGCCGACGTCGGCCCTGGACGTTTCGGTGCGCGCGCAGGTCCTGAACCTGCTCTCGGACCTGAAGACCCAGCTGAACCTGGGCATGGTGTTCATCTCGCACGATATCCAGACCGTCCGCTATGTATCGGACCGGATCTGCGTCATGTACTTCGGCAAGATCGTGGAGCAGGGCACCGCCGCACAGGTCTTCGACAGCCCCACCAACGATTACACCAAGAAGCTCCTGGGCGCCGCCCCGAGCCTCCTGCACATCTAGCTTCCCCTTCATCAGTTCCAACCAACGGAGAATTCACGTGTCTACCCAATTCCAGGGCGTCATCCCGCCTGTCGTCACCCCCCGCCACGCCGACGGCAGCATCGACACCGCGTCGCTGAAGAACGTCACCAAGCACCTGCTCGACGGCGGCGTGTCCGGACTCTTCGTCCTGGGCTCATCAGGCGAGGTCCCCTACATGACCAACGCCGAGCGTGAACTCGTGGTCTCCACCATCGCCGACGCCAACGCCGGCGCGGTGCCGCTGATCGTGGGCGCCAACGAGCAGACCACCCACCGCGTGATCGAGGAAGCCAGGAAGGTCATCGACCTGGGCGCCGACGCCATCGTGGTCACGTCCATGTACTACGCGATCGGCAACGTGGCGGAAACCGAAACCCACTTCCGCGACATCCACGCTGCGATCGACAAGCCGATCTTCGCCTACGACGTGCCCGTCCGCACCCACTTCAAGCTCCCCACAGACCTCCTGGTCCGTCTGGGCCGCGACGGTGTCATTGCCGGCGTGAAGGACTCCTCCGGCGATGACGTCTCCTTCCGCCAGCTGCTCCTGGCCGCCCGCGATATCCCCGACTTCGACATCTTCACCGGCCACGAAGTGGTGGTGGACGGCGCCCTCCTCGGCGGCGCCCAGGGCGTGGTCCCCGGGCTCGGCAACGTGGACCCGGCCGGCTACCGCCGCCTGTTCGACGCCGCCCAGACCGGCGACTGGGCCGGCACAGTCCGCGAACAGGACCGCCTGGCCGACCTCTTCGAGATCGTCTACACCCCCAACGGCCGCGTCTCCGGCGGCGCAGCAGGGCTCGGCGCCTTCAAGACCGCCCTCCAGATCATGGGCATCATCGAGTCCAACACCATGAGCGTGCCCATGCTGTCCCTCAACGAGACCGAGACGACCGCCATCAAGGTCATCCTGGAACGCAACGGGCTCGTTTAGTCAGTCGTGGTTGGGTTGGGTGCGCTGGGCATGCTCCTTTTGCCGGTTGCTGCGCTCGTTCCTCGCGCTCTGACGCAACCTACACAAAAGAACCATGTCCAGCGCTGCAAGCGGGGCACTTAGGTGCCTGGCGGGAGGTGTCTAAGCGCCGGCAAGGCCGCGGACTGGCAGACCCGACACGACGAACCAGACAGGACAGACATGCAGTACGCGATCGGTGTGGACCTTGGTGGTACTAAGACTGCTGCCGGGGTTGTTTCGGCGGACGGTGAGGTGCTGTTTTCGGAGACCATTCCGACGCTGAACCGGGATGGTGGCGGGGCGATTCTCGATGCTACGGCGGCGCTGGTTTCTGCCCTTATTGCGAAGGCCCAAGCAG
>NZ_QAIQ01000105.1 GCF_003061105.1 Arthrobacter sp. HMWF013 | reverse complement strand
CCTCATGGACCCGCCGCCAGATCTCGTCCCGCCGAACGGCCAGGTTTTCGGCGCCGAAGGCGACGTCGTCGCCGAGCCGCGAGAGGACAACCTGGGTTTCCGGGTCCTGCTGCATCAGCCCGGATCGTCCACGCTGCCCGCGGGGGGCAGCGCCGTCGATCAGGAGCGAACCGGTCTCATCGGCGTCGTCCCCTTCATCCCCCAGCACCCCTGCCAGCGCGTGCAGCAGCGTGGATTTGCCCGCGCCGGAAGGGCCCAGCAGGAGCACCCGCTCGCCCGGAGCGATGTCGAGGTCGAGCCCCTGGACTGCAGGGGCTGACCTGCCGGAGTGGCGCCAGCCCCAACCGCGCGCGGTCACCGCGGCGGGGCGCACCAGTGCCGAGGTGCCGGCGTCGGAAGCGGCCATCAGCTGAAGACAGGCTCCGAAGCTGCCTTTCGTGAGGCGAAGGAGCTGAGCACGCCGGTCCGGGCCAGGCCGCGGGTGGCGATCCAGGACAGCGCGCCCGCAATCACGGCGCCGGAGATGGTGCAGAACAGGATGTAGGCGAGCTTGTCACCGGGTTCGTAGGCGATGTTCCAGCCCCACGGGAGGAAGGAGTCGTTCAGGCCGCAGAACAGACCCGCGCCGGCGCCGGCCAGCAACGCGACGATCAGGTTGTACTTCTGGTGCAGGAACGAGCCGAACCTGAACTTGCCGTATACCAGCAGGAAGAACACCAGCTCGGCGCCCAGGCCCTGGAGGAGTCCGGAGATCAGCACCGTGGCGCCGTACTGGGAGCCCATGATGAGTTCGCCGGTGGCGGCGACGGTTTCGCAGAAGAGCGCCGCGCCCGGCTTGCGGATGATAAGCATGCCCAGCACCGCGGGAATCATCCAGCCGCCGGCCAGCAGGCCTGTCAGCGGGGGGTAAACGGCGTTCATCGGCGCGGACACGATGCCGGCGCCCTGTGACCATGCCCAGAAAATCACGCCGCCGGCGATCGCGATAAGCGCAGCCACCACAATGTCCACGACGCGCCAGGTGTTGCCGGTCTTCTTATTTAATGCTGCAGTGCTCATATGTGGTCCTCCTGAGGAACAGGAGGGGAAAGTGCACCCGGCCCGCGGCGTTGCCGCCGTCGCCGGACACTTCGAGAACTCGACTCCCTTGCGCCGGTACTAACCGGATCAGGTTCGAGGGTCTGCGGCTGTCCGCACTCTCAGCGCCCACCCTTGGTTCCCCTGGCAATGCCAGTGATGCCCGACGGCGGCGCTCCCCTGTCGTAAATAAATCTGCCCTGTTGGGCGTGGTCCAGTTTACACCGCCGGGCCGGTAGATTGTGGGCCATGACCTCCGACTCCTCGTCCGTGACAGCCTTTGATCCCGACTCCGCCGAGGACCAGCCCCGCGCCGCCCTCGAGGCACTGATAGCGCGGATCGACGGTGAGATCTCCGAGCTGCAGTTCCCGCGTTTCACCAAGGATGACTCCCTCAACCTGGGGCTCCTGCTGGTGGAGCTGGGCAAGAGCCGGAAGCTGCCCATCGCCATCGACATCACCAAGGCTGACCAGGTCCTGTTCCATGTGGCGCTGGACGGAGCCACGCCGGACAACGAACACTGGATCCGCGCGAAGCAGCGCACCGCCGCACGGTATGAGATTCCCTCATTGCTCGTCGGGCTGCGCGGCCGGCTGGGTGGCGGGCGGCTCGAGGACCAGGGCTGGTACGACGAGTCCACGTACGCGGCCCACGGCGGTTCCTTCCCCGTCTACGTTGCCGGGGTGGGTGCCGTGGCCACCGTGACGGTTTCGGGCCTGCCCCAGCAGGAGGACCACGATCTTGTGGTGGAGGCGATGCGGGAGATCCTGGCGTCCATGCGAACCGGGAGCTGACGGCTCCGGCAGCTGTGGGCTCAGGCAGCTGAGGGGCGCCGGGCAGGCGGATGCGGTTAGGCTAAGGTCAGTCCGTTTTCCGCCCGCTAGGAGTTACACGAATGAACCTTTTCATCAAGCTGCTTGGCACCGGAGTCAGCCTCGGCGCAGGATTTCTCGGCACCAAGGTAGTCAACGCCGTGTGGGAGAAGTCCACCGGCCGCAAACCGCCCACAGGCAAGCACGAGGACACTCCCACCACCCTGCGGTCAGCCCTGACGTTTGCACTCATCTCGGCCTCGGTCAGCACCATCATCCAGGTGCTCGCCAACCGCGGCACCCAGCGCGCCATCACCCGGTTCGCCAAGTCCCAGGACATCGTCTAGCAGTAGCACCGGCAGGCAGTCCGTCAGGTAGCCAGTCCGGCCGGCAGCCAGTCCGTCAGGCTGGCTGTCAGTCCGGACGGCCGGCGTCGGCCCCTTCGTCCCGGGCCGACTGTGCCGCCTTCTGAACCACGGCTTCCAGTTCATCGGAGCTGAGCAGCTCCCGGTGCAGGTGCTTGGTGCGGTAACCGGCCCGGCCCACCATGTGCGCGGACACCGGCACCGTGAGGAGCTGGAAGATCCATGCCACCAGCAGAACCGGCCACACCCACCAGGTGCGCATCTGCAGGCCGATGGATGCCAGCAGCAGGAACAGGCCCAGGACCTGCGGTTTGGTGGCGGCGTGCATGCGGCTCAGCAGGTCCGGAAAACGCAGGAGGCCGACGGCGGCGGCCAGGGACATGAGCGCGCCCACCACCATAAAAACGGCTGATGTGGTGTCGATGATGTTGTCCACCAGGCTGGCTTCAGGATTCATGGGGCTGCTCCCGCCGGCCCGCCACGAAGCGCGCCACCGTTGCCGAGCCGATGAAGCCCACAATGGACAGCGCCACCAGCAGCATCAGGTTGTTCAGGTGCCGGTTGACCGCCATATCGATGCACAAAGCGGCACCCAGGATGGCAAGCAGGACATCCGAGGCCAGCACCCGGTCCAGCAGTGAGGGCCCGCGGGCAATCCTGATGATGGCTCCCGCGGCGGCCAGCGAGAGAATGACTGCTGTGACAGCCATGACGGTCTGCATCATGCTGCGGCCTCCTGCCGGATGGTTTCGAGTTCTTCCGGTGTGCCCATGATCCGGATCAGTCCTGCCTCGATGGCCCTGACTTCCTGGCGCAGTTTCTCCACCTCGTCAGGGGTGTTGATGTTGAGTGCGTGGAGGTACAGGGTGGAGGTGGAGCGGTCCACTTCCACCACCAGGGAACCGGGGATCAGGGAAATAACGTGCCCCGTGGCCGTGACCATCAGATCCTGGTGGCTGCGCAGTTTGACCGCGACGACGGCGCTGATCACCTTCGGCCCGCGGACAGCGGCCAGGTACATCACGTCGATGCTGGCGGCCACCACCTTGGCCAGGAACTGCAGGGCGAACGGCACTGCGTGGAGGACATTGAAGCGGCCGCTCAGTTCCACCGGGGGCAGGTAAAACATCCGCGCCACCAGCACTGCAAGCAGCGCCCCGAAAAGCAGGTTTCCCGGGCTGAAGTCCTGCCACAGCGCGCCCCAGACAAGGACCAGCCACACGAGCAGGGGAAGCTCCTGCCGCAGGGAAATCCGGCGGCGGCTCACTTTCCGCCTCCGGCCTTCAGCGCAAGCGCTGGAACAGGGGCGTCCTCGCCCAGCACCGCCTGGATGTACGAGGTCCGGTCCAGCATTTCCTGGGCGGCCTGGTCAGCGACGCCGAAAAGCGGGCCGGCAAAAACGGTGAGTGATACGCCGAGCAGCACCAGTCCCAGCGTCGGGCCCACCATGGTCCGCGGCAGCAGCGTAACGTTCGTGCGGCCTGCCCTGCTTCCCGTATCCGAGTCCTTGGGCGCGGCCAGCAGGACGGGGTCCGGGTACTCGGCGTCAGTGGGCTTGCGCCAGAACGCACGGTTCCAGACCCTGGCCACCGCCAGGAGTGTCAGGAGGCTGGTCACCACACCGCCGATCACCAGTGCGTAGGCCAGCGGGGTGCCCAGTTCGATGCCTGCCTGGATCAGCCCCACCTTGCCCAGGAACCCGGAGAACGGCGGGATGCCGGCCAGGTTCATGGCCGGCACAAAGAAGAGGATGGCCAGCACGGGCGACAACTTGGCCAGTCCTGCCAGCCGGTCCACGGAGGAACTGCCGCCGCGGCGTTCAATGAGCCCCGTGACCAGGAACAGGCTGGTCTGGATGGTGATGTGGTGGGCCACGTAGAACACGGCGGCACCCAGCCCGGCCACGGAGGACATCGCCAAGCCGAAGACCATGTAGCCGATGTGGCTGACGAGCGTAAAGGACAGCAGACGCTTGATATCGCTTTGGGCCAGGGCACCCAGGATGCCCACCACCATGGTCAGGAGCGCCGCCACCATAAGGGGCGTGTTCAGGCTGTCGCCCGGAAACAGCAGGGTTTCGGTGCGCACCATCGCGTACACGCCGACCTTCGTCAGCAGGCCCGCGAACACGGCCGTGACCGGTGCCGGCGCGGTGGGGTAGGAGTCAGGCAGCCAGAAGGACAGCGGGAACACAGCGGCCTTGATGCCGAAAGCCACCAGGAGCATCACGTGCAGCAGAGTCCGGGTTCCCTCATCCAGGTCCGCGAGCTTGATGGCAAGATCGGCCATGTTCACGGTCCCGGTAGCGCCGTAGACCATGGCGATGGAGATCAGGAACAGCACCGAGGACACTACGGACACCACCACATAAGTGACGCCTGCGCGGATCCGGGGTCCGGTCCCGCCCAGGGTCATCAGGACGTAGCTTGCCGTCAGCAGGATCTCGAACCCGACGTACAGGTTGAAAAGGTCCCCCGAAAGGAACGCGTTGGACACCCCGGCCACCAGGATCAGGAAGGTGGGGTGGAAGATCGACACCGGTGCGTCCTGGTCGCCGTCGGCCATGCCCTGCCCGGTGGCGTAGATCAGCACCGCCAGGCTCACGGCAGAGGACACCACCAGCATGAGGGAGGAGAACTGGTCCACCACCATGACGATGCCCCAGGGCGGCAGCCAGCCGCCGATGTTAACAGCGGCCGTTCCGCCATCCCACACCGACGCCAGCAGCACGCACTCGAGCAGCAGCGTCAGGGACAACACCCCGATGCTGACGGCGCGCTGGGCACGGGAATGCCGGATCAGCAGGAAGGCCAGGGCCGCGCCGAGAATGGGAAGTACGACGGCGAGCGGGGCAAAGCTTGCGATGTTCACTTCACACCTCCTTCAGGGCCGGGGGTGACGTTGCGTGATCCGGGCTGCTCTTCGGCAGCAGCATCCGCAGCAGGAATCTTTCGGGCGCCGGCTTTGATGGACGCGCCTGCTTCAGGGGCGTCCCGGGGCACGGCGTGGTCGGAGAGGGAGCTTCCGTCACCGCCAAGCATCGTCAGGGGAAACTCGGACGTCTCGGCCGGAATCTCGGCGTCGTCCTCGGCATCAAAGCTGGGCGTCTCAGCGACCCTGAGGTCCTCGAGGTCGTATTCGATCTCGTCCTGGCGTGCGAGGACCCAGGTCCGGTAGATGATGCCGAGCATAAAGGCCGTCACAGCAAAGGAGATCACGATCGAGGTGAGGATCAGGGCCTGCGGAAGGGGGTCCGCGTAGTCCTGGGCGGCCGTGTCCTTGTCATAGAGCGGGGCCAGCCCGGCGTAGCCGCCGGTGGCCAGGATCAGCAGGTTGGTGGCGTTGGCCAGGAGCATCAGCCCCAAAAGTACCCGGGTGAGGCTGCGTTCCAGGATCAGGTAGATGCCGCAGGCGTACAGCGCCCCCATGACGATCAGCAGGGTCAGGTTGACACTCATCCTTGGCCCTTCGCAGTGGTTTCGACGGTAGCGCCCACGGTCTCCGGCCCGTCCGCCGATTGCCGGACCGAACCCTGCACGGCAGGCTCTGCGCCTGCCGGCAGTCCGGCTGCAGACGGCTCTCCTTCGGGCGAGGCGGCGTCCTCTTCAAAGTGCTCGTCGATCTCGGCGCCCAGCGAGCGCAGGACGTCCAGCACGAGGCCGATCACCACGGTGTACACGCCGATATCGAAGATGGTGGACGTGACGAACTTGATGTCGCCGAACACCGGCAGCCACAACTCGATGATGGCGCTCTGGAACACCTGGCCGCCCAGCAGCAGCGGCACCACGCCGGACGCCGCCGCCGTGGCGAGCCCGATCCCCAGCAGGGTTCCCGCTCCCACAGGAGTTGCCTCGCGAAGTTCGAAGCGGCCCCCCGCCAGGTAGCGGATGGCCAGGGCAAGCCCTGCCGTCAGGCCGCCGGCGAAACCGCCGCCCGGCAGGTTATGGCCGGCCAGCAGGAGGTAGAGGGAGAAGATGATCAAAGAGTGGAAGATCAGCCGGGTCACCACTTCAAAGATGATGGAGCGGCGTTCGGGCGCAAGGGTCCGTCCCGCCACGATCCAGGCATCCCGTGCGGACGCCGCGAACTTACGGCTGATGGCCAGCGCTGCAGCTTCGCGGGACCCCGGATCCACCCCGACCTGGCGGCCTACGCTGCCCTCGGCCACGGTGGCGGAAACCTGGATCCGGTCACCGCGTCCGCGGACGAAGATCAGGCTGGCAACGCCTGTGGCCGCCAGCGCCAGGACCGATATTTCACCGAAGGTGTCCCAGGCCCGGATGTCCACCAGTGTCACGTTGACGATGTTCAGCCCGCCGCCGCCTTCGTAGGCGAGGCGCGGGAATTCCAGGGAAACGGGCACGGCTACCCGCGCTCCCATGGCGTAGATGGCTGCGAAGACCATGGTGACGCCGAACGCCAGGCCGATCACCACACGGACCACGCGGTACTTTCCGCCGGTCCGGTCCCTGAGCTCGGCCGGAAGGCTGCGCATGGCCAGGACAAAGGCGACCAGAATGATGGTTTCCACCAGCATCTGGGTGAGGGCCAGGTCCGGGGCGCCCTGGAGCGCAAACATCAGCGCGATGCCGTATCCAGTCACCGAAACCATCAGCACGGCCAGGAACCGCTTGTTTGCCTTGACTGCAGCGAGGGCACCGATCACGATTCCGGCCCCCACGACAGCCTGCAGCGGCGAGTACGGGTCGATGAAGTAAAGGTCCCCCGGCAGCGGCTTGCCCGCCAGCAGCATGACCGTCAGCGGGAGGGCAAACGCCATGGAAAGAATGACGGCCAGGTAGAAGTACAGTGAACCGCGCTGGGTCCGGCCCGTGATCCACACCGCGGTGTCATCCAGCGCCCCGATGGTGAGCTGGTAGGCCCGGTCAGCATCGACCCAGCCCGGCACGAGGTCCTGCGCGCGGGCCACTGCGGTCCGGCCGAAGTACATCACCAGGCCGAGGGCGAACGTGAGGGCCGTGAGTCCCAGCGCGGGGGTGAAGCCGTGCCACAGCGCAAGGTGGCCTGCCTGCTCGGCCGGTGTCCCGGCGTCGGGCGCGGTGGACGCGAACAGCGCGGCGTAAGGCTGGATCCACGAGTCCACGGGTGCCGGCCACAGTCCGTAGACGATGCTGAGGAGGCTGAGGAGGGCAGGGGCCGCCAGGAACGAAGGCCGCACGGCCTTGAACTGCGTGGGCTCAACTCCTGGCTTCGCAGCGAAGGCACCCCACATGAACCGGGCGCTGTAGGCGAAGGTCAGGATGGAGCCCAGGACAATGCCCGCGAGTGCAGCCGCGCCCCACGGCCCGCCCTGTGCATGGTGGACGAAGGCTTCGAGTACCGATTCTTTGGCTACGAAGCCAGCAAGCAGCGGCACACCGGCCATGGAGGCGGCACCGATGGCGGCCACGATCCCCAGTGCCCGCGACGAGCGGAAAACGCCGGACAGTTTGCGGACATCGCGCGTCCCGGACTGGTGGTCGATGATGCCCACCACCAGAAACAGGGTGGCTTTGAAGAGCCCGTGGGCCAGGAGCATCGCGAGTCCTGCGAGGGCGGCATCCGGTGTGCCGAGTCCCACCACCATGGTCAGGAAACCGAGCTGGCTGACTGTCCCGTACGCGAGAATGAGTTTGATGTCGGTCTGGCGCAGCGCACGGTAGCCGCCCACCAGCATGGTGGCCAGCCCCAGGCCCAGCACGATGGGCTGCCAGTAGGCAGTCTCTGAGAAGCCGGGCGCCAGCCGGGCCACGAGGTAGATCCCGGCCTTCACCATTGCTGCTGCGTGGAGGTACGCGCTCACCGGTGTGGGCGCCGCCATGGCCCCCGGGAGCCAGAAGTGCAGGGGGACCAGAGCGGACTTGCTCATGGCACCCACCAGGATGAGGACGACGGCGGCCGCCACCATGTCCGCGGAAGGTCCACTGACAAGGGTGGGAGCCTGCGCCAGGATGGCCGAGATCCGGTACGTGCCGGCGCTGAAACCCAGCATGACCAGGCCCACAAGCATGGCCAGCCCGCCCGCCGTGGTGACCATCAGGGCCTGGAGGGCAGAGCGCCGCGCGGCCAGCCTGGTGCGGGCGAAGCCGATCAGCAGGTACGACAGGATGGTGGTGAGTTCCCAGAAAATGAAGAGCAGGAGGAGGTCGTCCGCCACCACCAGGCCGAACATGACCCCCGCGAAAGCGAGCAACTGGGCGCCGAAGCCACCGAGGTTTTCGTCCTTCTTCTTGAAATACCGGGCACAGTAGACGAGCACCAATGCACCGATACCCAGGACCAGCAGGGACATGACCCAGGCCAGGGCATCCATCCGGAAAGCCAACTCAAGCTTGAGTCCGGGAATCCACGGGATGACTTCAGCAACTGCGCCGGACCCGGAATACACGGCGCCATGCTGGAGCAACAGCCAGAGGAAGGACGCTGCAGGGACAGCGGCCAGGGCGTAGAAAGCGCTGCGGCCCCACACCCTGAACAAAAACGGCGCCACAGCAGCCACCGCAAAATGCACGGCAAGGACTGTGATCACTGGTATCTCCGCGTTCGTCAGGGATTCGATTGTCAAAAGTTGGGGCAGGCGGTCAATTCGTTGGATTCGGTGGCCACAGTTTATCAAGGCCCCTCCGACAAATTTCCCCAGCCGTCACGCCGCGGTCCCGGATTTCCCGGGTGTCCGGCCTCAGGTGGACTCCTTGTTCGCCACGGGCGGATAGCATTCAGCCTATGAACACCGCCAGCGCTCCCGAGGCCATGCAACCGCCATCGGAACTCGCCTCCGGAAGCGAGGCCACCGGCAGGGGCAGGGTCATCGCCTGGGCAGCCTGGGACTGGGGTTCGGCGGCATTCAATGCAGTGATGACCACCTTCGTTTTCACGGTATATCTGACATCCAACGCCTTCGGCGGGGAGGACCAGGCCTCTGCAGTCCTTGGCGGTGCGCTGGCCATCGCCGGCCTGGCCATCGCCGTGCTCGCCCCGGTGACGGGTCAACGTTCTGATGCGGGGGGCCGGCGCAAGCTGTGGCTGGGGGTCAACACGGCCGCCGTCGCCATCCTGACCGCCCTGTGCTTCTTCGTCTTCCCGCGCCCGGAGTTCCTCCTGCTGGGGGTTGCCCTGATTGCACTGGGCAATGTGTTCTTTGAGTTCGCGGGCGTGAACTACAACGCCATGCTCACCCAGATCTCCACGCCCAGGAACATCGGGAAGGTCAGTGGCTTCGGCTGGGCCATGGGGTACCTCGGCGGCATCGTGGCGCTCCTGGTCGTGCTGCAACTGTTCGTCCAGCCGAGCTTCGAATGGTTCGGCGCCTCTACCGAGGACAGCCTCAACATCCGGTTGGTGGCCGTGTTCTCCGCCCTGTGGTTCTTCATCTTCGCCCTGCCGGTCCTGTTCGCGGTTCCGGAGCTTCCGCGGCCGGCGCAGGTCAAGCCGCTGGGGTTCATGGCGTCCTATGCACTGCTGGTCCGCCGGATCAAGGCGATCTACGCCACGAGCCCGCACACCATCTACTTCCTTCTCGCCAGCGCCGTCTTCCGCGACGGCCTGGCCGCGGTCTTCACCTTCGGCGGCGTCATTGCGGCCGGCACCTTCGGCTTTGAGCTGTCCCAGGTCATTTTCTTCGCCATCTTCGGCAACGTGGTGGCGGCAGTCGGGGCCATAATCGGCGGATTCCTGGACGACAGGGTGGGCCCGAAGGCAGTGATCATGGGCTCGCTGGTGGGGCTGCTGATCGCCGGCACCATGATCCTGGTCCTCGGCAACGGCGACTACGTCTTCTTCGGAACGGCGTGGGCCGGCAGCACCACGTTCTGGGTGTTCGGACTGTTCCTGTGCCTTTTCGTGGGCCCGGCCCAGTCCTCGTCGCGGGCGTACCTGGCTCGGCTGGCACCCCACGGTGAATCCGGCGAGCTCTTTGGGCTGTACGCCACCACCGGCCGAGCCGTCAGCTTCCTGGCGCCTGCCCTCTTCACCCTCTGCATCGCGATTGCCACACCCCTGGTCGCTGCCGGCGAGGCCCAGCGGTGGGGGATCCTTGGCATCATGGTGGTTCTGTTCGCAGGCCTGCTGGTCCTGCTGCCGGTGAAGTCGCCGGACGAGGCCGCCATCGCCGTGGTTCCGTCCGCCTGACGCGAACGAGCCCTCAGGTCCCGCCCGGCAGCCCCTGCGCGGCGTGCGGCCACCCTAAACCGCTGTGCGGAGACTAGGCTTGAACCATGAACGTGGACGAGACAGACCTCCCCGGCCTGGGCCGGCGGAAGGACTTTATGACAGCTTCGGGGCGCCGCATCGGCGTCGTGGAGCTCCGGGAGGGCCAGACGGAACTCATCGTTTCCACCTGGGACGATCCCGATACCTGCCAGGCGTCGATTCCCCTCACCGGGGATGAGGCCGCCACCCTGGGCAACCTCCTGGGCGGACAGCATCTGGCAATGAAACTGTCCGAGGAGCACCGGGAAATTCCGGGCATCGTGACCCGGCAGTTCTCCATCGCTGCGGACTCCCCGTTCCAGAACCAACCCATGGGCAAAGCCTGCATCCGCACCCGCTGCGGGGTCTCGATCGTGGCGATCATGCGGGAAGGCGAGGTGGTCCCGTCGCCGGGCCCCGACCTCGTGCTTCACACCGGTGACCTGCTGGTAGCTGTCGGCACGCAAGAAGGCCTTGACGCCGCGGCCGATATCCTCCGCAACGGATAACCGTCATGGACCCGCTGGCCCTGACCCTCATTGAACTGGGGGCCGTTGTGTTCTGCCTTGGCCTCCTGGCCAGGCTGGCCGGACGGATCGGAATGTCACCCATTCCCCTGTATCTCGTGGGCGGACTCGCCTTCGGCGCAGGCGGCGTGGTCAAGCTCGAAGGTATGCAGGAATTCGCACATCTCTCCGGTGAGATCGGTGTGATCCTCCTACTGCTTATGCTTGGTTTGGAATATACGGCTGCGGAACTTTTCACCGGCCTGCGCAGATCCTGGCAGGCCGGTGTTCTTGACCTCGTGCTGAATTTCGTGCCGGGGGCCGCTCTGGCTTTCCTGCTCGGCTGGGGTCTCGTGGGCGCCATGGTCATGGGCGGCGTGACCTACATTTCGTCTTCCGGGATCGCCGCCAAGGTCATCACGGACCTGGGCCGGATCGGTAACCGCGAAACCCCGGTGGTGCTGTCCATCCTGGTGTTCGAGGACCTGGCCATGGCCCTGTACCTTCCGATCCTGACGGCCACGTTGTCCGGTGTGAGCTTCCTGGGCGGGCTGACCACCGTGGGCATTTCCCTGGCCGTGGTCACCCTGGTCCTGGTCGTGGCCCTCCGGCACGGCCACCACGTGTCCAAGGCCGTGCACAGCGAAAACTCCGAAGTCTTCCTGCTCAACCTGCTCGGCGCCGCATTGCTCGTGGCCGGCGTCGCGTCGGCCATGCAGGTCTCGGCGGCGGTGGGCGCGTTCATGCTTGGCATCGCCATCTCCGGGGCCACAGCCCACAGCGCCACCCGGATCCTTGAACCGCTGCGGGACCTTTTTGCAGCCATCTTTTTTGTTGCCTTCGGGCTCAACACTGACCCGTCGTCCATTCCTCCCGTGCTGGGCTGGGCGCTGATCCTGGCCGTCGTCACTGCAGCCACCAAAATGGTCACCGGTATCTGGGCCGCCAAACGGGCCGGCATTGCCCGGCCCGGCCGTTTCCGTGCCGGCGCTGCACTGATTGCACGCGGCGAGTTCTCGATCGTCATCGCCGGGCTGGCCGTGGCCTCCGGCGTTGTTCCGGACGAACTCGCTGCCATGGCCACCGCCTACGTACTCCTGATGGCCATCATCGGTCCGCTGGCCGCGCGCTACGTGGAGCCGGCCGTGAAGGCGTTCCCCTGGCCGGTCCGCGTAGCCCCCCAGACCTAGCGTCCCGGACCACCCCACATCGAGTGGCTACGTCTCGTCGCTAAGGCGGCCGGTTAACGCCGAGACCTCACCTTTCGATCCGCCACCCCGCCCGCACCAGGGCATCGAGCACGCGGTGGGCACATCCGTCGTAGCCCCAGGTCCGAACGTGGCCTGCCGTGACGGTAACCGACTGCCAGCCGATGGCCGCGATGGATTCGTCCCTGCTGATGTCCGACTCGCGCTGGCGCGGCTCCAGATGGTGGCGCCCGTCGTAATTGACGGCCACCTTGAAGTCGGGGAAGGCCATGTCCGGCCACGCGAGTTCCCAGCCGGTTGGATCCTGCACCACGTAACTGAGCACAGGCTCCGGCAGGCCGATCCTGCCAAGGGCCAACCGCAGCCGCGTCTCCGGCACGGAATCGGCCCCAACCCGGCACAGCTCCAAGGCAAGTCTCGCCTTCCGGATTCCTCGGACGCCCGGGTTGGACGAGACCTGTTCGTGGAGGTCCGCAAGTGAACACAGCGCCATCTTTGGAGGCCCGAAACTCCGGGACTGGCTGCAGACAAAGTAGTCCCCCGCAGCCACCAGGTCCTCAAAATCCAGGACCGAGGCCAGATCCAGCCAGGTCCGCGCGGGGCCGGTGACCGGCACGCCGTCGAGCATTGACACGTCCTGCTGACGGAGCGCCAGCCGATGACCCGCGATGCCCTTCCGGACTGGCCGCGCGCCTCCGGAGGCCTTCGCCAAATGAATATTCAGGTCAAGCTGCAAGGCGGGCGGCAGCGGGCAATCCCACAGCAGGGCGGCGGTGGCCAGGCAGCAGACCGCGTCCGGGGTCATTGCAGAGAGCAGGGCGCAGGTGTGGTGCAGCGGTTGGGCAGCGCCCCACGGGACGCGAACTCCACCGCTGGCCACCCGAAGGTCACTTCGCCACGCACGCCCGGCAGGAACGCCGGCCTGGACCTGTTGCTCCAGGGTGAATGAGAGTCCGGCGAGCTGGTCAGGAAGAGCTGAAGGCGGCCGCATGACCCATTGTTGGCACAGTTAATCCGCGACCCACCGGTTATGCACAGTGTGCAGGAGCAGTGCCACGCAGGTCCGCGGATCGAGTGGCGAGGTCTCGCCGCTCAGACCGGGTATTAGCGCCGAGATCTCACCTTTGGATGAGTACACACCCCTCGATGAGGAGTCAGACCTCGGTGCGGTGGAAATTCAGGTGGCTGCGGCTGGCTGTCGGCCCGCGCTGGCCCTGGTAGCGGTTGCCGTACTCACCCGAACCGTAGGGGAATTCGGCGGCCGAGGTCAGCCGGAAGAAGCACAGCTGGCCGATCTTCATTCCCGGCCACAGCTTGATGGGCAGGGTGGCCATGTTGGACAGCTCCAGGGTCACGTGCCCGGAAAATCCGGGATCGATGAACCCTGCGGTGGAGTGGGTCAGCAGGCCAAGGCGGCCCAGCGAGGACTTGCCTTCGAGCCGGGCGGCAATGTCGTCGGGCAGGGTGACGGTTTCATAGGTGGAGCCCAGGACGAACTCGCCGGGGTGGAGGATGAAAGGCTCACCAGCCTCCACTTCTACGAGCCGGGTCAGCTCCGGCTGCTCCTCCGCTGGGTCAATATGCGCGTACTTGTGGTTGTCGAAAAGCCGGAAGAACCGGTCGATCCGTACGTCCACCGAGGATGGCTGAACCATCACGGGATCGTACGGTTCAAGAACAATCCGTTGGGAGTCAATTTCGGCACGTATGTCGCGGTCAGAGATCAGCACGCCTCCCAAATTACTATGCGTTGTCCACAGCGCCCATTCTTTCGTTGTTGCTGTCACCCAGTGGGGCTAATGTTGCCTCAGATGTAAGCCGCCGGATGGTCTCCCGGTTGGTCCAACTGCACAAAAAGCTGGGGATGAATGTGAGAAAATTTGCGGCGCCCGCCGTTGTGGCTGTCCTGTGCGCGCTCTCGCTCGTGTCCCCGGCCGCCGGCTTTCAGGCCGGCCTCCCTGACACGAAGCCGGCAGCCCAGGCTGCGGGAGCAACGGGTCCGAGCGCAGTCACGCTGGGTCCGGCGGTTGCAGCGGACGACGACGGCGGTGCAGCCGGCGCTGACGGCGGCGGCGGATCGCCGCTCGCCCCGGC